>DASRCD010000413.1:0-3266 GCA_035653315.1 Candidatus Angelobacter sp. | reverse complement strand
AGCATTGCTCTTAAGCGCCTGCTCCACAGCTTCTTCATCAAACAATCCCCGGCTTGCAACCACTACATAGCGTTCTTTAGCGGCAGGCAGAAGAGCAAAATCCAGAACATGCAGAATGCCATCTGCTTGTGGCCATTCATTTAATGTAATCAATGGATCAACAATGGTGACGCGGAATTTCAGCATTTGTGCAAACTTAGCTAACGCCTGCGCAACGGCATCTCGTCCGGCAATGATCAGTTCCGGATTGTCCGTCGCCAGATCACCCTTGCTTTCAAACGGAACGATGTTTATATCGAGGGCTGCATTCATCTGCTCCGCCTTTTCCAACTTCCTGTATTCCTCCTGGCTATCGATATCCAACAGAATGCCAATATCGTTCACCGCCAGCTTACAGATGTTTTCCGTGTGATTGCCGAAGATAGCCCGGCAGCCCACATCACCGGTGAGACTTTGTAATTCTGTAAAGGCAGAACGGTCCAGCAATACCGGATTGCCGCGAAAACCGTTAAACGTGGGGATAACAATCTGCGGCCTTGTCTCTTGGTGTTTCCCCTGATGGCATGCGATCAGTTGATTGATCGTCTCCGGTTGAACAAATGGCTGATCAGCAAGAACAATCAATGCCGCCGTTGCTCGCGGATCAAGTGCAGCCAGTCCGGTTCGCAATGACGTGCCCATGCCCTGCTGATAGTCCTGATTGCGCACAATTCTTACGGACTCCGTTGAAATCTCCGCTTCAATGGTCTCTGCAGCAAAGCCCAGCACCAGAACAATCTCGCTGACCGCCGAAGCCCGCACATTTTTAAGCGTATGTTCTAAGATCGGATCGCTGCCCAGCCGCAGCAACTGCTTGACTGTACCCATGCGCTTTGACATGCCCGCCGCAAGCACAATGGCAGAAACACGAAATTGTTTCGCGCTCACATTCATCTGCTTGATTCTATTCTTCCTCGTTTAATCAATAAATTCATCTGTGCATTCATGCCGCTTGCCTCATAGGAATTAAACAGGCTACCCAGTCGTTCTCGGCATCGCATTTTCCTCGCTGCGGTGATCGGCTTTCATTGACGAATTAGGGTCGTTCGGTCAAATAATTCGAACGCGTCATGCAGCCTCATAGAATTGGCAGACCACTTAATCGCGCTCGGCGTCGTACCTTTCCTCATTGCTGCGTGGGCAGGTAAAAGCTGCGCCGGCGCAGGAGATATCCAATCCGCCGTTCCTCATTCGAGGTCAGCACGACAGATGGCATGCTGCGCGCTTTCATCGTGCCTAGTTTCGGTATGCTCAATGACCACATTGAAAGTAATTTGATTGAAAAAAATTGGTCGGGAAAGAGGATTTGAACTTCACCCTCTGGTGCCGAACCAGATTCCAATCCTTATTGGAACCTGGAAGCAGGCCGGCCTGATGTTTTCCTTACCTTGGAACGAGTCAAGACCCTGACCCGTGATAATCCCAAACAGCAAGAGTTATGCTCCCATCTGAGAGAGATCACAGAGCAGCGCCTCGCAATCATCCTTCATTCCATTAAAGTCTACCCTAATTCAGCGAAGGATACAGCAGCACAGGAAAATGTGACAAAGGCACTGGTGCCTCTCGTCTATGACAATGCAGCTACTCTTGAGCAAATGTATGATGAAGAACAACGTCTTCTGAACGTCCGCATGGGAGCATCTGCACAGTTATTTAGAAGAACTTGCGTTGTTCTTGTTCTCACCTTCGCATTAGCATTGATCTTGTTTGCAGCCCCTTATCAACTGATTACTGTTGAACTGAAGGCCCGTAAGGAAGCCGAAGAGTCGCTCCGAATTCAAAACTGGGAGTTGATATCGGCGAACAAAGAACTGAATGCGTTCAGTTATTCAGTTTCCCGTGACCTGCGGGGACCGCTACGCGCGCTTGATGGATTTGCGCAAGTCTTAATCGAAGAGACTGGAATAACACACTCCATCCAGAAGCACAGAAATATCTTCAGGAAATCAGAAAATCTGCCGCTGCAAAATGATCGAAGACTTGCTAGGCCTTGCGCGTGTAAGTAGGGCGCAATTAGTCTGCCAGAAGGTCAATCTCGGTGAACTTGCTAAGGAGATTGTTACTGATGCAGCAGTCAGAGCCAGGCCGGGATGTAAAGTTTGCCGTCTCTTCAGAAATCGTTCTTGAAGCTGATCCTGGCTTGTTACGAATCGCGCTGGAAAATCTCTTGCGGAACTCATAGAAGTTCACATCGAAGCGCGATCAGGCAAACATAGAAGTAGGCATTAAAGACAATGGCGCGAAGCTTGCCTATTATGTGCGGGATAATGGCGCGGGCTTTAATATGAATGAGGCAAGCAGGCTCTTTCGCCCTTTTCAGAGACTCCATATGGCAAAAGATTTCCTGGGACTGGCGTAGGGCTGGCGACGGTGGAGCGGGTCATTCGCAGACACGGAGGAACGATCTGGGCCGAAAGCGCACCAAATGAAGGGGCCACATTTTATTTTGATTTGAAGGCTTCCTCAGCGGAGCACGCGAACGTACTTCAATGATCGAGGTTGAAGGGCGCGAATATCATCAAGCGGGTAGATATCGAGTCAGAAGATACGATTCATGGATGCCATGCGATTCCGGACAGGGGGACCGCTGATTCGGGTGAGAAGATGTACCGTGAGGTTATAGATAATAAATGCCGCTGGAGTCGCTCGTTTCCTTTTAATTGAATTGGACGCACCCGTTCACGATAGGTAGCGACATATACGGCAGTGTTCTGCTGAAGAATTATTTGGCCAGATAAAAACCCGCCGGTTTGTGGCGGGTTCTCAAATGTGTACCACCATAATTTTACTTTTTGTTCCGTAGCTCTTGCCTTCGCTCACGGGCCTGAATGAACACATCATCGGGATCTCGGAGTTGTTTGTCCTCTGCTTCGCGAATTTGCCAAACTTGTTCCAATCACTTAGTTCAACATCGTACAAAAGTCCGAGCACTCCCTCATTGATTTCCGCTTGCAATTCTTGGGAATACCCTTCGAATAATTTTAGATGCTTTGCATTCAGGATTCCAGCATCACGCAATCGTTGGGAGTTTTTGACGATATTTTAAAATTAGAGATTGAGGCGGTACAAAGTGTGATATACGAGCAGTTTTTGGTAACTTCATTTGCAGCCATTGTTGCCTCCTAACAGGCACTTTGGTTAGGGCCGCGTTTGTGCTTTGAACACCGGGCGCTGCCCGTCTTAACATTTGCTATCAATTCGCGGAAAACACGAGAAACTCTGGCTCA
>DASRCD010000412.1:0-4253 GCA_035653315.1 Candidatus Angelobacter sp. | reverse complement strand
TGCTGTTGGAGGGACTGTACAAAACAAAATTGCCATCCGTCTGCATGGTCGCGTAATTGTTAACGCTCACCGTAGCGCCCGGATTCGGCTCATCCACTTCCACCAGACGTCCCAGCGCATCTGTGCAAGTACCGCGGTCGTGCCCCGCTTCGTCGGTGGTGATATTGCAATCACCATTTGCCGGGACCGTCGTGGCAACGCTGTATTTCACACTGCTGACGCTGCCATCCTGCTTGGTGGTCTGCGTTACACGGTCCAGCCCGTCATAGATATTTGTTGTAATGCCGTACGTCGCATCCGAGGTGGAAAAATACGGATTGCTTACCGTGGCCACGTGCCCGCCCTGGTCAAACGTGGTATCCACGGTCGCGGTGTTGCCAGGAACAGCATGTTGTGTCTTGAAGACCCTGCCCAGACCATCCAGAGAACTGGTGGCTGAATCGCTTAACGCGGTGGTAACCGACTTTACCCGCTGCACCGTAATCGGGAAAACATTGGCCGCGGAGAAGTTGAAGGTATTCTGCGCCCGCAGGCTGCTATTCGCCGGATCAGGCGGCGCCTGCGCTGAGGTGATGCGGAACATGGAATCGTAGCTGTAGTTACTGGTATGCGCGGAATCGCCCTGCGTGTTGCCGCTGGCCTGCGTTGTGGCATTCTCATTGGTCAGGCTGGTCAGCACGCCGGTATTGAAGTCATACGTTCCGCTTACGCAATGTGTAGTTGCCCCGCCATTGGTGGCAGGCGAACAGGTCTGCGTTACATACGCCCCCACATAGGCCGGATCGTATGAATAAGTGGTTGTGTGCCCCAGTGGATCAACCTTCTGGTACACCTCACCCGTGTCATACCAGTTGGTGTGGCTGACCACGGAGCCATTTGTGGTGTTCAGCCAGTGGCTCACGGTCGTCTGGTTGCCGCGCACTCCATACGGCGGCGCAACATGCTGCGTGGTGATCCTCGCCGAGGCGAGATAAGAGGCTTCATCATAGGTATAGTCGGTTTCCGCTACGCGATTGCCGCTGCCATCTTTCACCACAATTGAGGCTGGCAGGTCCAACAAGCGGGTAGTGAGATAAGCACTGTTGCCTTGCCACTGGTAAGTTGTATCCGTTTCGCGAAGTAACCCGCCCGGCTGCCCACTTCCCGCCTGCCCCCAGTCATATACTTTTTCCGAAACTACATTTCCGAAAATAACACCTGTACCCGGTTGCACCTGATCATAGCTTTTGGTGATCAGCATTACCTTATTAGAAGGATAGACAGTGGTTTTGATGCTATCGGGTACGAAATTGCCATGCATAGTGTTTGACACGCCAGTATCGTCAGGAAGCAAACCACCGATATAGTGTGTATCTACCTGTTTCAGAAGCAGTCCACCTGCACTTGAGCCGTTGTAAAAGCGAGTGCTGGTTTCGTACAGCATGCAGCCAAGATTATCCTGGCCATTAACAATATGGACAGTGTCATTGTGATCCGGATCTGTCACCACTGTCTGTGTCATCGTCGTTGAAAGCAGGCTATAGGCATAATTCCACGTTTGGATATGTCCTTGTCCGTCATTAACAGTTCGTGAAGCAACGGCACGACTAGCGGGCGTCGGATCCCCGCAGAGATTCAGCGCAATTGTGGTCCATGTGTAAGAAATGGAGCCACCTGTGGGCAGACCGATACTTGTAATTTCGCCGTAGCTATCGTAAGTAAACGAGTATTTCGAACCATCAGGAAGGATGGCCGTAGTGATCCAGGAACGCCCTGGCCATGGACTGTCATAGTTAGTGGCACCAGGCCAATTCGGGTATTCCGTGACGTTCGGCATGTTGAAAGCCGTGGCTAAGCTTGGGGAGCTACTGCACAATTTAAGTTGTGCAGTACTGCCGCTGATAGCTGGGAAGCTGTAGGTTATTGCACCGGCAGCTAAGCCAACGCAGCCACTATAATCTGTGGTGGAAGTTCCAGAAAAAGAATTACTCCGTCCCAACATATCTGAGACGCCAAAATTGATCACGTTCCCATTCGTATCAGTAACGCTCTGGGCTACAGCTCGCTGATTGCAGGTGGTAACAGTGTCCTGGCCGTAATTGTTGAGATTCCAGCCCCCGCCATGTGAATAGGGCATGGCACCTTCCGCCCCCGCATTTGCATTGCTTCGGCACCTGCCTGTGAACGGCCCAAACTGGTAACGATTGCCATTCCGGTCTGTGACAATGCCAGTACTGGGGGCTCCGCCTTCATCTAACGGACCAGCTAAGTCTAAATGAAAGCCGCTGGTGTCGCCTGCATCAAATGACCACGGTTCACCCAGGGAATCAGTAGTTGCGGGGTTACCAGCAAATAAGTGATTCGCTCCGTCCCGCGTCACCATATAGTAGCCGCCATGGTAATAATTAATAGCGCCACCCGTGTAGGCAACGTCAGATTGCCAGACTCGGTTGATGCTCATGATAGGGGACGTAATAAGCTGAATGCCACCAGGAGGGGTTCCCCAGCCGAGCCCTGTACAGCTACCATTGCATGGATACGAGTATGAATTTGCGTGCCAGCCTTTCGAATTGGATTGCAAATAAATCGGAAGGGAAATCCGATCTCCTCGCTGCGGATAATTAAATGGCAAGGCAATATGCACCATCAAGTCCCCGTTCGAAAGATTGATCGAATCAATGCCAGTCGCGTCATGCGAGCCATAAGGCTTGTAGCCGGTTTCCAAGTTCGGCTGAGTCTGGGCAGACACCCTAATTCCTACGGACAACAACGCGATGCACAATAGACAATTCACGAATGATTTCATTTCCAATCTTCTCCGCGCACACATCTACACGGGCGCGACGAGAGTCATCACGCGCCGGTGTTTAGTTATCAATTGAATTGCTTGGGACCCGGTACCGCGGCACTCCCCGGAATGGAGTGGATGATGGGAGAGCGACTGTATATAAGCCGCCTGTTCAGCGGGTTGCGACCGCCAGCTGTCGATAGCTGGCGGTCTTGGTTTACCGAGCCGCCCCAGAGAGCGAGTCGGCCCGTGTCACCGTTAATCACCTGAAGCGACGCAATGACGCGTCGCATTAACGGCGAACTATGCGACATCATGAAAAAGGCCCGAATCCTCTTAAGAGTACAAGTACCAGCTAAACTCGAAGGGCCGTTACCCGCATGAGCGAACGGCCCACCGAACTGCACCGTCCCATTGATGCAGCTCTCTCGATTCCCGCAGAAAGTCAGAGTTTCCTGCGGAAAGCTTAATCGGTACCGAACGCCAGCTTGGTGCCGGTTTCCTCGGCAACCTGCCATTCGGTGTCCCGAACCCGGAAGCCAGGAAGTTTTCATCCGAAACATACCAGCGATCAACAGTCACGCGTACAGCCCAAAGCACGATCAATGCATGGGTATCAGTAACTCTGAAGTGTCCACGGAACGCCAACCGTTTCGCAAAAAGGAAATTACGCCCCATTCTTCACCTCCTGTGGTCCCATTCTGCAAGCCCGATCTTGTCCCCCGAAGCTGCCACCAGCTTTCCGCTGTGAAGATGGGCCGTGATCGACTGCCGTATGCGTTGAACCGGACCGACGCCTTGTGTTACAAGTTGCTGAATCAAGGCATCTCTGACAACAGGTTTACCGACACTGCGCAACAAAATAACGATTGAATCCAGGACTTTCGGACGAACTACAAAGCGCAACTCCGGTTCCACGTCATTGATGATCTCTTGCCATCGTTGACGCGAGTATCCGCTTTCCGCAAGAGCTTGACGGCATTTCTCGGCCTTAGCCAGAGCGTTTTGCAGTTCCAGTAGGATTGTGCCGACGCAAGTTGTAGTCCGAAGCGCCTCTTGGCGCATTCTTTTAGACGAAAGGCTCCCCGTCGCTCGCTGCGGATTCATAGTGCAGCCCTCAAAACTCCAAACCTGCAACGCGGTACGGCAAGTTGGTAGAGATGGCCCGCGCTAATCCGGAACTGCTCATAATTGGCTATGATGACCCCGGCCTTGTCACGCCATTGCTTCGGATCATCAAATGACTTCGAAATCGAACGGCACAGGTCCAGCAAGTAGATTGCTTTCGATTTCACATCCTTGACCGCTCTGCTAACTTGAGCGCCTTCGGGAACGAAATGCGCCAACGCGGCAAGAGTAGCCTCCAAATTTCGCGCAATCAGCAGGACGCCAGTTTTGAATTCCTCCAGCTCTTTGCACTCCGAAAGATCAACGTGGCACACTTCTCGAACCAAATCATCGAATGGACTTTTGCTGCTGGGTTTTG
>DASRCD010000411.1:0-2714 GCA_035653315.1 Candidatus Angelobacter sp. | reverse complement strand
AAGGCGCAGCTCAGTGCGGATTCTGCCTTAGCGGCGTGGTCCTCACGGCCAAAGCTGTTCTGGATAAAAAACCGAACGCCTCAGACAAGGAAATAGGTGAAGCACTGGGCGGCGTCCTGTGCCGGTGTTTTACTCACCTGCGCATGCTGCGCGCAATCCGGAAATACGTCGACGCGAGGAAAGCATGAGCATCTCCCGCCGCGATTTTCTGAAAACTTCCGGCGCGCTGATTGTGAGTTTCAGCACGACATCTCTGGGCAGTCCGCTTGCGTTTGTGCAAGGCCCATTTGATACGCACCCTTCCCACGTGGATCCCAAGAAGCTTGATTCCTGGATCGCTGTCTCATCCGACGGCACCATCACCGCTTATACGGGGAAGTGTGATTTTGGCCAAGGCATGTTTACCGTACAAACCCAGTTGGTCGCGGAAGAATTATGCGTGCCGATCAACAAAGTAAAACTCATTCAGTGTGACACATCCATAGCGCCGGACCAGGGTACGACCTCCGGAAGTCAGTCCACGCCTACTAATTTCAATTCAGATAACCTTGCGCAGGCGGCGGCAACCGCGCGCGAAGCGCTCATGCAAATGGCCGCGAACCAATTCGGTGAACCAACGGATGAGCTTACGGTAATAGATGGTGTAATAACCGGGAAAAATGGCCGGCGCATTACGTACGCTGAACTCATTGGCAACAAACATTTCAATCTTCCGCTAAGCAAAACGGCAAAGCGGAGATCACCTTCACAGTGGAAAGTCCTGGGTAAACCTGTTCCTTCGCTTGACTGGCCCGCGCTCATGACCGGCCAATTTGAATTTGTGCACAACGTGCATGTTCCCGGCATGTTGCATGGCCGGGTAGTCCGGCCGCCGGAAGTAGGAGCCACGGTGGCAGGCGTGGATGAGAACTCGGTGAAGCAGGTACCAGGATTTGTAAAAGTTGTGGTGCGCAATAATTTTGTCGGCGTCGTTGCCCAAAAGCAATTTCAGGCAATCCAGGCCGCGCGGCAACTCAAAGTACAGTGGAACCCAAGCCCAGGTCTGCCGGAGCAAAAGACGTTTTACGATCATCTGCGCAAACAGCCTTCACAGGATGCATTGATTGTTGATTCGAAAGATGTGGAGCAGCAGATTGCGGCAGCAGGCGCCGTTATCAGCGCGACATATGTATATCCCTACCAGATGCACGGCTCCGTCGGCGCATCCTGTGCCGTAGCGGAAGTTAAATCAGGCCAGGCAACAGTCTGGTCGGCCACGCAATCGGTTTATCCCACGCGGAGCGTTGTAGCCAAGCTTTTGGGGCTGCCGCTTGAAAGTGTCCGCGTGATCTATGTTCGAGGATCAGGATGCTACGGCCTTAACGGCGCTGACACTGTCTCCATAGATGCGGCCTTACTATCGCAAGCAGTGGGCCAGCCGGTACGCGTGCAGCTTTCACGGCAGGATGAAATGGCCTGGGAAAATTATGGCGCTGCCTGCGTCCTGGAACAGCACGCCGCAATTGCCGGCAACAAGACCATTACCGCCTGGGATTGTGAAGCATGGACAGCGTCAAAAGGCGGAAGGCCTGGCTATGATAAGCCCGGCAATGTGGTAAGCGGAATGCTGGCCGGCGAAGAGCCGGAAGAGGTGAAACCCCGTGCCGCCACAGAGCCGCGCAATGAACTCCGCAACCGCAACAATGCCGCGCCTTCTTACATTGCCGGATGCGTAAACGGTAAATGCAATGGGGCCGGAAACATCAAGAGCGAGCGGGTTCTTACCCATACGGTTGCATCTCCGTTTTTCACAGGGCCGCTGCGCTCGCCTTTGCGGATTCAATATACGTTTGGCCATGAATGTTTTATGGACGAGCTGAGCGCACATGCCAAGGCTGATCCAGTGGCTTTCAGGTTGCAGCACCTGAGTGATCCGCGGCTTATGGATGTGGTAAAAGCGGCAGCGCAGGCTGCGAACTGGGAAAGCCGTCCTTCACCTAAAAGCGATGCCGGTAAAACCGGCATTCTTACAGGGCGTGGCATTGCGTGCGTGGCTTATGAAGGAAACAATGGCTACGCCGCACTGGTTGCGGAAGTCAGCATTGATACAGCAAGCGGGCGTGTCACGCCAAAAAGATTTACTGTCGCTTTGGATTGCGGCCCCATCTCCAACCCCAACGGGCTAAAGAACCAGACGGAAGGCGGGATTCTGCAAGGCATGAGCCGCGCTCTGGTAGAAGAGGTCAAGTGGGACGGCAAGCGGGTCACTTCAACAGATTGGGAGACTTACAATAGCCTTCATCTTGATCTTGAATTGCCTACGGTGGAGATTACGCTCATAAACCGTTCCGATGTGCCGGCAACCGGAGCAGGCGAAACCGCAATTACCATTGTTCCATCTGCAATCGGCAATGCGATCTTTGATGCAACGGGTGTGCGTTTGCGCGAAGTGCCGTTTACTCCTGAGCGTGTGCGAGCTGCGCTGCTGGCGAAGCAATCATGACCAACGCAGTGGCACATTCCATGCCATCAAAAGCTGAAGGACGCTGGCTGAAGGACAACGATGAGTAAGCTATCTCTGGGAAAACACATTTTGCTTGTGGCCATTGCGCTTTCAGCGTGCGGGCTTGCATCAGATTGGCTCGTCACGGTTGCCGCCGGTTCACAGCAGAAAAGTGGCGCCTCTGCAAGTGTGACGCGGGATGACGCAGTGGCCGCCTCAGCCTTTGAATCTA
>DASRCD010000410.1:0-3427 GCA_035653315.1 Candidatus Angelobacter sp. | reverse complement strand
TGATCCTGGCGGTTCCCATCATGGCCGCCGTCAAAATTATCTGCGATCACGTGACCTCCCTCCGGCCCATTGGGGATTGGATGGGAGAGTAGTTCTCTCGCAATTCTCTTTGTTTTCAATATAAGATCACTTGTTTCTGTTCATTTTGCATGTGAGTGGCAAATGCCATACTTGTTGTGGCAAAATGTATTTGCTGTTATAGTTGGCCTGCCATGAGAGGCGATCAACAGAATATGGAATCCGGTCCGGCAAAGTGGCTTGACAAAGGCAAGGCCCATACAGAACATTTGCCCGGTGAGCGCCTTCTGCTGCATGGCATCGCTCAAAGACTTGGTACTACCACGCGCCTCAAATCCGAAAATGATTTGGTTGAACTGGTCGAGGAGCGGCTTCCCGTGGCTGCCATTTCCCGGCTGGTAAAGCATGGAATTTTAGAGAAGGAAATTCACTCTGTAATTGTGCCGCGTCGCACCCTCCAGCACCGGCGGGCACGCAAGGAAAAGTTGAGCCGTGAAGAGTCTGACCGGGCTGTCCGTCTGGCCAGATTGGCTGCACTTGCCGAAAAAGTTTTTGGTGATTCAAAGACCGGAATGCATTGGCTCCGTGCTCCCAAAAAGCGTTTTCGTGACCGAGCTCCCATTGCCATGATGGAAACAGAAGCCGGCAGCCGTCTGGTGGAAGAAATCTTGTATCAAATTGATGAAGGCATGGCTGCATAAAAGTGGTCTTATGGCGAATCAGCAACTATGCAGATTTGGAAGGCACAGGCGGACTCAAAGCTTCCGCCCGGTGGCATTCCAAGGGGCATAGAATTGTTTATCTCTCTTCAAGTCCCTCTTCTGCATTACTGGAAATTCTGGTCCACCTGGAAATAGAAGAAGATCATCTGCCTCGTTTTTACAAACTTCTGGAAATTCAGGTCCCTGAGGACATCAGAGTTGAAAAAATAGAAAACTGGATAAAGCTGCCAAAGGACTGGCGGAAAAGGCCGGCACTAACGCGCGCTCTTGGCGATGAATGGCTGGAAAGAAAGTCATCTGTGCTTCTCCAGGTGCCTTTGGCGCTTGTACCACATACCGATAATTTTCTTCTAAATCCCCTGCACGTTGATGCAGCGAAACTGAAAATACTCTCAGTTTCACGGCAAGGTTTGGACCGCAGGTTACTCAAATAGCCTGCATTTTCAGATCACCAGACCAGCCGTTCAACGGATCACCCGATCTTCCCCAGTGCTTCCTCCGCTTTCATTCTGCATCGTTCCAAGGTCTCCTGCATTTGCTGGTGCAAGGCTGTCATTTGCTCGTCCGTAGCAGCGGCAGGAACGTAAATTGGGCTGCTGGCATAAATAAAAGCGCGGGAGAAAGGCTTGGGCACCATCATGCGGTCCCAGGAATTCAGGATCCATGCCTTCTCCACCGCGACATAAAAACAGCCGATGGGAGCGCCTGTCTTTTTTGCCAGCAGCACAGGGCCTGGCTTTGCTACATAGAGCGGGCCGCGCGGCCCATCAATCGTAAACACCACCGGATGGCCCTGTTCCAGTTGTTGCCGCATGCCAAACAGCGCGCCCACCGCGCCGCGGGAACTTGATCCACGTACCGCGGTAAATCCAAGCTTCTGAATAATGCGGGCAATGTATTCGCCGTCAAAGCTGCGGCTGGTCATTACAGCCAGTCCTTGATTGCGAAACAAATACGTTGCTGGAAGGACGCAACGGTGCCAGAAACACCAGATGGTGGAAGGCGCGGCCTTGTATTGATCAGAAGGGCAGCCCGGCTCGGTGAAGAAGGAGAAGCGCAACGTTGCTCCGACTGCGCGAATAAATAAGTATCCTGCCCAGGTGATGAGCCAGAGCTTAATGCGGTCGCCAAAAGAAAAAGAGCGGGAAGCCGGAACGCTCTCGCTCTTGATTTCTGGTTGTGCGGGCAGGTTCACGCAATCGATTTTACCTGTCCGGCAATCTGTTTAGGCGTACTTGATCCACTTCATGATTTCCGGCAGATTGGGTTTTTTGCCGTACATCAGGATGCCCACGCGATAAATACGACCACAGAGCCAAACCAGTACATAGATGGTCACGATCATCAAGCCAATGGAAAGCCCGATTTGCCATGCGGGAGGAGTCTGCATGGCAATCCTGGTAAACATAACCAGAGGGGCGGTAAACGGGAAGATGGACCCCCAGAAAGCCATGCTGGATGAAGGGTGCTGAAATATGTTGACGATCACAATAATGGATAGGATCAATGGCATCATTACAACAAATTGCAGTTGTTGCGCCTCTTGTTCTGAATTCACCATGGAGCCTATAGCCGCGCAGAGAGCACTATAGAGGATGTAACCCAGCAGGAAATATATGCCAAAGAAAACCAGCAATTTTATGCTCAGGACATTTTTCAGCATGCCGGCAGTGGCTACAAGCGTTCCCGCGGAAAGTATTCCCGCCGTAAGGGCCCAGATTCCAACTTGCGTGAGACCCACAGCTCCCACTCCCAGAATTTTTCCCGCCATCATTTCTTTGGCGCTGGCGGTGGAGAGCATGACCTCCATGATGCGCGATGTTTTTTCTTCCAGAATAGAGCGCATCACGTTAATGCCATACAGCAACACGGTCATGTAAAGCACCATCACCATACCAAAGGTGGCAAAGAACATAATTTGCGGATTAGGCGCATCTTTGCCCAGTGGGCTCTGCGGATCAACTTCCACCGGCTGGAGTGCCGCCTCAATTTCATCTAACTTAAGGCCTTTGCTTTTCAAGGCGCTACGCCGCAGCGCATCACTCACGCTTGCGCCAAGCACGCCATTTTCAATAAAGCTGGAAGTGTCATTTGTAACAAAAGCCAGTTTTCGCGAGGCAATTGCATCCGGTGGGGCCCACAAAAAACCATCCAGCTTTTTGTCTTTGACCTGCTGTGTAAGCGCTGTATGGTTCGCGTCAGAGGTGTCCGTGCTGATTTCCACCGCGAAATGGGTTGGCGGCAGACTTCTTTTCTTATCTCCGGTAGTGTCTGCATCGCTTCCAGACTTCTCTTCATCCTGCCGCTGCTCTATACGGCTGCGGATCAGCTCCCCCGTATCCCGATCAGCGGTCACCACCACCATGTGCTTGGTTTCACCGGTGCCCCGGTTCATCAACAGGGTAGGCACCACGGAGACCCCGAACATCAAAGCCGGGATCAGAAACGTCATAATCACAAACGAACGGGAGCGCACACGCTCCAGGTATTCACGCTTGGCGATGATAAGAATGTTATGCATTCGTTTTACCTACCGTATTGATAAAAATTTCTTCCAGTGAGGGTTCCATCAGTTCAAAGCGGTTAATGCGGGCGGAAGCTGCCGCTTCCCGCAACAATGTCTGGGCGTCCGCGCCGGGAGCAAGTTTTATTTCCGCGTAATTGCCGTAGTTGTTGCAGGCGCTCAC
>DASRCD010000409.1:0-4699 GCA_035653315.1 Candidatus Angelobacter sp. | reverse complement strand
TGCACCTTTCTCCAGTGCATCAGCTTCGTCTAACTACTCTGCTTTTTAAACTTGTCATGTTGAGCGACGCTCGAACGAGCGTTAGCGATGTGAGAACAAGTCGAAACATCCCGAGAATTCCAGTCAGTTGACATGCAGTTTCAAGGCATTCTCACGAGAATTGATTTTTGTTTCGGTAGAACTCCCTGAAACGGCATGGTTACAAAATGCATCCTCGGGATTCCTCGACTGCGCGATGCCTAGCTTCGCAGCATCGCTGCGCTCGGAATGACACAGAGTAAGAGTTTGATTTTAACCAAGCATTGTCGGAGGTCGGGGTAGTTTAATTTTATTTCGTTAGTGCGGACTACTCTGGATTCTGTTGAGCGTCCTTTTCCAGTGCATCAGCCTCGTCCAACTTACTCTGCCTTATTAAATTGTCATGTTGAGCGTCGCTTGAACGAGCGTTAGCGATGTGAGAGCAAGTCGAAACATCCCGAGAATCCCAATCACTTGACATGCGGCTTCAAGGCATTCTCACGAGAATTGATTTTTGTTTCGGTAGAACTCCCTGAAACGGCGTGGTTACAAAATGCGTCCTCGGGATTCCTCGACTGCGCGATGCCTGGCTTCGCAGCATCGCTGCGCTCGGAATGACAGAGAGTAAGAGTTAGGGTTTAAACAAGCATTTTCGTAGTTCAGGGTAGTATCAACCAAGGTCGTGCCCTGGCACTTTGTCTGCTTTGCTACATGAGTTTGGCATTTGCGCGAAAATGAAACTGTTCCGCTGAGCGAATTTAAAGCATGTAATTATTCGCTATTGATTCGCCCATGAATATGCGCTATCTTCTGGCATGCGCCTCAGGGTGTATTGCGGTAAAAGTTCTTTGAAAACAGCAGCCAGAGATCAGCAATCAGCAGTCAGCAACCAGTAGTTAGCGAAATCAGCCCAAAAATGGACTGAAAAAGGGCTTCGACAAGGCTGTCATAAGGCTGTCGAATGCCACTTTGCCCTTTGTTTGCAACAAAAGTGCTTACCCCCGGGTGGGTGCAATCGGCTGAGAGGACAGGCAGAAGGTTGCAAAATCGGGAAAAACCTTTTACCACAGAGGACACAAAGGATCACAGAGGAGAAGCAAGATCAGAGGCTTACCACTGATGAACACAGATGACACGGATGGGGAGATTGCCAAAATCGCCGAGATCGCGCGACATCGGAAATCCAAAACCTTTTACCACAGAGGACACAAAGGAACACAGAGGAAAGCAAGGTGAGAAATCTAAGAGGCATTGCGCAGAGGCCCTCAATCCCCTGCGCAAAGCAAATTTCAAATCTCAAAAATTCAAAACCAAATTCAAAAGAAAGCTGCCTATATTCCTAGGCTGCCCATGTTGCTACGCTGCTGCCTATGCTTCCAACGTTGCTATGCTACCTATGCTGCTATGCGACGTTATGCTGCCTTGCTTACTTCGCTCAGGGCCAGCACTGCCAGTTCCAGGCGGTCACGCGCGCCGGTCTTGGTGAAGATGCTTTGCAGATGGCGCTTGACGGTGTTTTCGCTGATGGAAAGGGCCTCGCCGATATCTTTATTCTTCATACCGCGCGCCACGTGATAAGCAATCTGGCGTTCGCGGGTGGAAAGGCGGCCCATGGTGTTGGCGGTGGTCTTTGATTCCGCCGTCATGGTGGAGAGCACCTGCTGGGCAAGCTCGTCAGAAAAGGCGAGTTCCCCGTTGGCCACGGTGCGGACGGCGGTAAACAGCTTTTCCGGCCCATCGCTCTTCAGCACCAGCCCTCGTGCGCCAAGCTTTACCACCTGGGCGTAATCCAGTTCGCTGTCAGAGCCGGTCAGCACCACGGCAGCCACGCGGCTACCGGCGCGGTCAAGGGTACGCAGGACCTCAAAGCCGTCGCCATCCGGCATGAACAGGTCCAGCAGCAGGACATCCGGCGGATGCTCCTGCACAATAGCCAGAGCTTCCTGCCCGTTTGCGGCACGGCCTTCCACTACAAAATCTTCCTGGGTGGAAAGCAGGGCAGCCAGGGATTCGCGTAAAACGGTATGATCGTCGGCAATGACTATACGAATGCGGTTATTAGAGGGAGATTTAGACACCATATTTATCCTTAGATGCACTCTCAGAGACCGATGAGAGCCAGAGGATTAAGGTTGGCTGCATATATTTGGGAGCAGGCCGGCAACTCAGGAAAGGCCCGCCAAACCGGGGTAAAAGGGCAGTACCGCAGTGAGGGCCATGTTACTGTACTTTGAGCACATGAGGCAGGGGCGGCGTCCGTGGTATAGTCCGGTCATTGCTCTCCCCTTCAAAAATGCACCTGAATGGAGCTGCGATTTGGCGATTGATGAAGAGCTAACGTTGTTGGAAGACCAGCTCCGGCGGCTGAAGGTGGAGTACGACATGTATTTCGGCGGCGGATCCAAGAAACCGCCGGTTGAAATTGAGTGGAAAGTCAAAACCCTGCTCAAAAAGTTTTCTGACGGGCATCGCATGAACTATGCCCAGCGGTTCCGCTATACCACGCTCCAGCAGCGATACGCGCTTTATAACGCGCTTTGGCAGCAGAAACTTATCATCAAGGAAGAAGGCTATCGCCGCCCGCAGGACGCGGTTTTAGGCATTCAGGGCATCCGCACGGACGAAGAGCATGAAGCGCAGAAGGCCCTGAAACAGCAAGGCCGCGCTGCGGAAGAACGTCCGTTCAGCATGTCATTCTCTGAGGATTCTGACCATTCCCAGGTGGAATCATTGTTCAAGGCCCTGACCGAGGCACGGCAGAAATCCGGCGAAAACAGCGCGGCAAACCTTGATTCATTCAAAAAATTTGTCACGCAAAAAACCGCTCAACTGCGCAAGGAATATGGCTGCAAAGCCGTGGAATATACCGTGGAAATGCAGAACGGCCAGGCTAAATTAAAGGCCAAGCCCAAGACTTAGTTAGGCTTTGACCTTGTTAAGCTTTGACCTTCCTGGCATCACTTCTTTCCCACATAACTCACGCGCCAGATCGTCTTTGAGCCATCGTCACTGACAAAGAGCGAACCGTCATTTCCCACCGTAACGCCCACAGGCCGTCCCCACACTTTGCCGTCCGCGGTGACAAAGCCTGTAAGAAAATCTTCGTATTCGCCAAGCGCTTTGCCGTTTTTCATCGGCACGCGGACCACTTCATAACCGTTGCGCCGGCTGCGATTCCATGAGCCATGTTCGGCGGCAAAAATGTCGCCATGGTATTCCTGCGGAAACTGCTTGCCTTCATAAAACGCCATTTCCAGTGAGGCAAAATGCGGCTGCACCAGCACGTCTGGCACAATCACCTTGTCTTTCAGCTCCGGATGCTTGCCCTGATGCTTGGGGTCCCAGTGCGCGCCAATGTAATACCACGGCCAGCCGTAAAATCCGCCTTCCTGAATATGCGTGATGTAGTCAGGCGGCAGTGAATCGCCCAGTTCATCGCGCTCATTCACTGATCCCCATAGCTCGCCGGTTTCAGGACACACGGCTATTCCCACGGCGTTTCGTATGCCGTAAGCATAAACGCGCATGCCGCTGCCATCGGGATTGAACTCCAGAACGTCGGCACGGTCTTTCTCTTCCGGATGCGTGTCCGTATCGTCATTATTTGAGTGCGAGCCCACTGAGACAAACATCTTTTTGCCGTCTTTTGAGAAAGCGATGTCGCGCGTCCAGTGCCCGCCTCCGCGCAAATGGCCACCGCCAGGCAGGTCGGCAATCTTCTGCGCCGCGCCGCTCGCCTTCAGGTCGCCCGCATGATACGGAAAGCGCACCACCGAATCCGTGTTGCCCACGTAAACCCATTGCGGATTCGCTCCCGGCGGATAAAAAGCAATGCCGAACGGCTGCGTCAATCCAGTGGCAAAAGTTTCAGTCTGTGTCGCTTTGCCGTCTTTGCCCACTCCGCGAAAAACCTTGATCTCACCCTTGTGGCTCTCCGCCAGAAAAATGTCGCCATTGGGCGCGGTACGCATCTCGCGCGGATAGTTGAGCCCTTCCGCATAAATCTCAACCTTAAATCCATCCGGCGCTTGCGGCATGGCCCCTGCAGGCCGCGACACCACATCAGGCCCGTTATCTACTGATTCCGTGGCATGCGGCTGCGGCAGATCATTCACTGTGATCCTGCGAAACGTGCCCGGCTTCTGCTGGCTCCAGTCCGCATAAGCGGCACTGCCGGTAATGGGATTGTCTTTGCTCGACCCAGCGCCAGATGCAGCGCTGCCCGATGCAGGGTTGGAAGATGACTGGGCATAGAGGGCGAGTGGTGAGAGTAAAAGTACCAGAATCGATTTCAACCAAAATCGCATGAAGAGTCCTCTTCTTCTTTAAGATGCGTAATATCGGGGTTGCTAAATAATGCCATGAAGACCGCGCCGATTCCTCCCCAGTGATGTCGCTTGGTGATATCACATTCCTGCAACATCACAGCCGGGCAGAGACAAGATTTACAATTCAACTTATGCCAAAACAGAAACGGATGGAGAGCATTGCTCCGCGCATTCGGGAAACAATTTTGAAGATTCCGCGCGGCAACGTTTCCAGCTATGGCGCAGTTGCCCGCGCCGCGGGACTTCCCAATGGGGCGCGCTTGGTGGTGCGCGTGCTGGCCCAGTCCCACGGAATGCCATGGTATCGCGTGGTTGCGGCCGGAGGCAGGATCGCCACGCCCGGCGAACACGGC
>DASRCD010000408.1:0-7006 GCA_035653315.1 Candidatus Angelobacter sp. | reverse complement strand
TTATCGGCCCGTTTGGGCTTTTCTTCCATTACGGCAAACTGGATTTTGCGCTGCATGTGGTCAATACGGTCCACCAGCACGCGAACTTTGTCGCCAATGGAGTAGGTCTTCTTTGATCGCGCGCCGATAATCTGACGGGTATTTTCATGGAAGGCGTAGTTGTCATCGGCCAGCGAGTTCAGCGGCACCAGCCCTTCAATGAACAGCTCCGTCAGTTCGACAAAGAAACCGAACTTGGTCACGCTCACGACCATGGCGTCAAAGTCTTCGCCCACGCGCTGCTCCATGAACTTGAGCTTCTTCCATTCCATCAGCTCGCGTTCGGCTTCGTCGGCCGCGCGCTCAGACTGGCTGGAGCTTTCCGCGATTTCATGCAGCTCAGGCTCGGAGATTGGTCCGGCGCTTACTGGAGTAGAGGCGCGACGCCGCGCAGACGAGCCTATCTCGGCACGCTTTTCTGATCGTTTAGACCAGGGGGACTGCATTTCATGCGATTTCTGGGCGAGGTAGCGGACGGGTGAAGCGTTTTCTCCGGGGGAATGACTTGTAACGGCCCTTTGCCCGGCAAAGGATGGGGCACCCGCTGTATCGTCTGAGCGCAGCACCCACTTGAGAATGCGGTGAACTATCAGGTCTGGATAGCGGCGAATGGGCGAGGTAAAGTGTGTATAAGTTGGTGAGGCGAGGGCAAAGTGGCCTTCATTCACTTCAGAATAGCGGGCCTGCTTGAGTGAACGCAGCATCAGGAAGGAGAGCACGCGCTCTTCCGGCTTGCCGGAAATTTTCTGTACCAGCTTCTGGTACATGCGCGGCGTAACGTGAACTTCTTCCGGCAACTCGACGGTTGGTGCTTTGCGTCCGCTGCCATAGTGGCTGCGTTTGTCGCCCCGGGTTTGTACGCGCTTGATAGGCAAAGCGCCTACGCCGAGCGAATAGCCAAAGCCCGCGGCAATGGTTTCAAACTCATAAATGCGCTTGGCGTCAGGCTTTTCATGGATGCGGTACAAGCTGGGAACGCCGCGCTGCTCCAGATGGGAAGCCACGGTTTCATTGGCGGCCAGCATGAATTCCTCAATCAGGCGATGCGCCCAGTTGCGCTCTGAGGGCGTTACGCTCTTCATCAGGCCGAACTCATCAAACTCAATCACCGGCTCAGGCAAATCGAAATCTATTGATCCGCGCTTGACGCGCTTGCGATTGAGAATTTGCGCCAGCTCATACATAAGATCAAAGTTTTCCGCCAGTGCGCCATAACGCTTGCGCAGGTCTTTGTCACCTTCAATGATGGCGTTCACGTTTGTATAGGTCATGCGCTGCGCAGAGCGGATCACGCCTTCCGCGAGCTCATAAAAGACAACTTCCCCGTGGGGATCAATTTCCATGATGCAGGAAAGCACCAGCCGCTCAACTTCAGGGCGCAGACTGCAAATATCGGTAGAAAGCTCCAGCGGCAGCATGGGTACAGCGCGGTCAGGAAAATAGACTGATGTTCCGCGCTTACGCGCTTCTTCATCAATGGCTGAGCCGTCTTCCACGTACTGCGCCACATCGGCAATATGGACCTGAAGCTCATAATTGCCGTTATCCAGCCGGCGGACAAGCACGGCGTCATCAAAGTCGCGTGCAGTTTCACCATCAATGGTGACGATGGGCAGGTCACGGAAGTTGCGGCGATGGGAGATTTCCTTTTCTGCAATCACCGGGCTGATCTCCTGCGCTTCTTCCAGGACCTCAGCGGGAAAGACATGCGGGATATGGTGCTTGCGGATGATCATTTCCACATCCACGCCAAAATCATCTTCATAACCCAGGATTTCCGTGACGCGTCCGCGCGGGTTCTGCGTGGCGGAAGGCCACTGCGTGATCTCCACTTCTACCACCACTTTTTCCAGGTCATCCCAGGATTTGCGTTGCGCTTCTTCTCCCAGAACGCGGTGTGGGCTTTGGCGGTCTGGGTGTTTGGGAGTTGGAGCTTTTCCCATCGGGTGATCGGGTGATCTGGTGATCGGGTGATCGGAACGCGATCTACCAGATTTCTTTTCCTGATGTTTTTCGTGAGCTTCACCATGCGGCGCCTGCGCTCCACGAGTGTTGGCAAAGCCGGCTACACTTGGCGCGCGTACGTCGCGGTCTTCTTCAGATGGCCCTCCTTCTTCATCTTCTGTGCTGGGATATTCCATGTCTGGAGGGATGATGATCTCCTGAGCAATTTTTTCGTCGATAGGCCTTACGTAGTTCTGCCGGTCGCCGTAATGAAAAATGCCCACCACGGTTTCCTGCTCGCGCTCCATCACGCGGACAATTCGTCCTTCAGCTTTGCCATCATGGCGGATGCGGCCCATCTCCACTAATACCTGATCGCCATGCATGGCATTGCCCACTTCCGGCGGAGGAATAAAGATGTCTCCCTGCAACTTGCCCTGAGCACGCGCGGGCAGGGAACCGGGTTCAGGGATGACGAAGCCGTAGCCGTCGCGATGCATTCTCAACCGGCCTACCACCAGGTCCTGGTTGGTGGCCGTAGTCGGGAATCCCCAGCGCTCTTTGCCAATAGCGATCAGCTTGCGGCTTCGCGTAAGTTCGCGCAGGACTTGCTGCAAATGGCGGCGGTCACGGCCTTTAAGGCCCAGATCATGAATTAGCTGCTTGAAGCCCGCCATGTGCTTGGGCTGTTTGGAGACATAATGCAGAATTTGCTGTTCGGTGATCATGAATGAATTTGTATTAGCGTAATTTGGTCAATAAACGAACTATCCTCTTTCAGCAGAGACAGTTCCGTTGTTGGGACCGGCTTTCGCTTGTTCGGTCGAGACGCCGAAGCAGTGCGTGAAGCCGTCATCGTCAGTCAGAAAAAATTCGGTCTGGCCGTACTCGCGATCCTGGAGTTCTGAAACGACATAGCCAAGGCCCTGCAGGTGTTCTCTGGTTTCATGAATGTCAGTGGGTGCCCAATAGAGGCGGATTCCATGGTAGTCTTCCGGCCTTACCGGAGTCCCTGCCCGTTGGTTCAGCATGAAATGCAGGTTCTCTTTCTGCAGCATGCAGAAGATCAGCTTGTTTTCTTTATACATTTCTGAGCTCATTGAGAATCCCAGACCATCCACCCACAAGCGCAGGCTTTTGTTAAGGTCTGCGCTGGGAATGATTGGGATGCAATATTTAACAGGCATGGAAATCTCCTCCGCCAAGCAAGGCCGCTGCACCGGACCAACCAGCCAATGACCCAATTGCTTAACCCTATTAACCGTACTCTAGCGCGAAAGGATTTTCCAATCTAAGGGCCTTGCCCGATATAAGAAATGCCAGCAAAAAGGGAATAATTACATCCGTAATGCAGTGTTGAGGCCCACATAAGGAGTCGCGTCACTGCGCGAAGGCAGCGCCAATCAGCAATTTTTGAAATTGGGATTATTTTGGGAGTTTGGTTACTTACGTGCCATCAACCTTTAACTAGTAATCCCAGATACCGATAAGTACAAATAGCAGCGGCGAAAACATAGCTGGCTGCACTGCCAAAGAAACTCGAAAGGATGTAGAAGCAATGTGGAAGCCTGCTAGCACAACGAACCAGAATCCCAACCAGACACAAAATCCAAAACCTGTCACGGAACCGGAGAAACCAGTTATGAGCACAACCCCGAACCTCTCCAGCGAGCCAACACCTGTATCGGCGCCTCGCAATGCCGTATTGAACAACACCGAGCAAGCCACCATCGGCAAGTCTCTCGTCATCAAGGGCGAAGTGACCGGCTCTGAATCGCTTTATATTGACGGCCGCGTGGAAGGCGCCATCAATTTACCGGGTAACCGCGTAACGGTTGGCCGCAACGGCCAGGTCCAGGCCAACATCAATGCCAAGGAAGTTGTTGTTCTGGGCAAAGTAAAGGGCAATGTCACGGCCAGTGACCGGGTTGATATCCGCAATGAAGGTTCACTCGGCGGAGATGTGGTTTGCCAGCGCATCAGCATTGAAGATGGCGCATGGTTCAAGGGCTCAATCGACATTCGCAAGCCCGGCCAGAAGGAAATGAATGGCGCGTCAAAAGAAACCGTCTCTATGAATGAAGCTTCACGCATGACGTCAGCCACTGCATAATTTTTTTAAGTTGTAACTTTCCGTTTCAGGGTGCCTCTAAGCAGGAGGCATCCTGGATGAGTTCAGTAGAAGTGAAGTCCATGGTCAATAAGATTCTCCAGCTTTTATCCATTCGCTGTTCCCACAAGAAGCTCTCGCAGCCCTTTGCCGCGGCCATTGCCGCTTCCGGACGCCGTGCCGTGAATTCCGACTGGGACATACCTACGCCTGCCGGACAGCACTATGTTGTGTGCCTGGATTGCGGCCACAAGTTTGAGTATGACTGGGCCAATATGCGCGTGATCGAATAGCTTTCACGCACCTGCGCGAAAGTTTTCAGCAGAAATACCCGCATTCTTTTTATTTTAAAAATTAAGCCGATTACCTATGGGATAACCTTGGGATGAGATTTTGCGCCTGTGTTGGCTATCAAATGCCAACAACCTGGGTAATCACTGGAACAGGTTACATCAGATAGGTAGTGTCTTATCAGCGTGCTTTCAGCACATCGCTGATTTTCTGGCACATGGCCTGTGGGCCTTCCACCTTGCTCATAAAGAGGTCGGCAAAAGAGGCGTCGGGCGGGATTTCATTCACACCGGAAATCAGGATCACCGGCAATTTGGGCCAGTTGGTTTTAATCTGCTGGGCAAGCTGTGTGCCCGTCTGCCCCGGCATAAGCTGGTCGGAGAGCACCAAATCCACTTTCTGGGAGCCAAGCAAGTCGAGCGCCTGGGCGGCGGAGCTGGCTGTTACTACTTCATAGCCGGCCTTTTGCAGGACGAGCTTTCTCAAAATGAGAGAATTCGGTTCGTCATCCACGCACAAGATTATTGCCACAGCTTCAGCCACGCGTCCCCCGGAGTGCCAATTGTTACATTACCTTTGCCATAGCAAGCGTACCCGGTGGCTGCACTGCCATGGCTCCGGGAATGAACACGCAAAAGCAAGTGGCGCTGCCGCCGGTTAATTTTAAACTGCGGAATTTTATTGTGCCGTCATATTTCTGCACAATGCCTTTGCTGATCCAGAGTCCCAAGCCGGTGCCTTTCACTGACTTTGTAGTGAAGAAAGGCTCAAACAGCCGCTTTGCATCCTGCGGACTGATACCGGAACCAGTATCGCAAACAGAAACCCTGATCCCCCGGGGCAGCTGGCCTCTTTCCGAGGTCTCGCGGACGGTGACGCGCAACTTGCCTCCAGCGGGCATTGCCTGCAGGGCATTGCCCACAAGGTTTAAAAACACCTGCTTTAATTCCGCAGGGTAAGCCAGGATCATGCGATTACTCTTATATGCCTTGTCCAACTCCACTCCGCTGATGCGGAAATGGCGGGCCTGCAATTCAAGAACATCATCGAGCACCGTGGCCACAGAGACCGGGACTGCCTGTTGTGATTCGCGATAAAAGCTGAGCGACTGCCGGGTTATGTGAGAGATGCGGGCAAGCTCTTCACTTGCCATGCGTGCAAGCGCGCGCGCTTCTTCATCCAGTGATGGATGGGATTCAAGAAGGTAGAAAGCGTTGGTAATCGCTTCCAGAGGGTTGTTAATTTCATGGGCAATAATTCCCGCCACGCGGCCCATTGCCGCCAGTCTTTCGTTTTTGCGCAGTGCTTCCTCGGCGGCCATTTGCCGGCTTATGTCAGTGCAGGTGCCAAACCAACGCGTGATCTTTCCATGTGAATCTGAAATAGGCACAGCCCGCGAGAGGAACCAGCAATATTCGCCGTCATGACGGCGTAAAGGAAAAGTATCTTCCCAGGAAGCGCCGGTCCGCCATGAATGTTCCAGTCCCTGGAGCACCCTGGTTACATGCTCCGGATGGTGCAATTTATGCCAGCCTGATCCCTGAACCTCTTCCAGCGTGGTACCGGTATAGTCATACCAGCGTTGGTTGTACCAGAAGACATCGCCTGCCGGATTGGCCATCCAGGCAAGCTGAGGAATGGAATTAGCCAGGGTGCGGAACTGCGTTTCGCTCTCCTGCAATTCCTCTGTGCGCTCCAGCACGCGGGCTTCAAGATCGCGGTTCAGAGCTTCCAATTCACGGCGTTTGCGATGAAGTTCAGCAAATACGCTGACTTTTGCCCGCAGGACCTCAGGCACCACCGGCACAGAAATATAATCCACGGCGCCGCGCTGGTAGCCTTTGAGCCGGTCAAGTTCTGTGAGGTGCACGGCAGAAATGAAAATGATGGCCGTCTTTTGAAAACGCGGATGCTGGCGGATGATTTCGGCCATTTCAAAGCCATCCATCTCAGGCATGCTCACGTCCATCAGGACCACGGCAACATCGGTTTTCAAAAGGATTTCCAGCGCTTCTCTGCCGGAGAGCGCTTTAATCAGGTTTTCGCCCAACTCGCCCAGGATTGCTTCATAGCTGAGCAATTTCGCCGGTTGGTCGTCCACCATCAAAATGTTGACTTTATCGTGTGCGTTCATCGAGTTCTCATCCCTAACCGATTTCCACCACGGTTATCTATGCAGCCACATACGGAGCGCCGACAAAAGCTGCTCAGTATTGACCGGTTTAGCCAAATATTCAGAAGCGCCGGCTTCCAGGCATTTTTCACGATCCCCCTTCATGGCTTTTGCCGTGAGGGCAATGATCGGCAGCCTGCGGAATGCGGCATTCTGCCGGATCACCTGCATGGTCTCATATCCGTCCATTTCCGGCATCATGATATCCATCAGCACAATAGCAATATCCGGCGTGGATTCCAGGGTATTGATTGCTTCACGTCCCGTACCAGCGGTCAAAACGCTCATGCCGCGGCGTTCCAATACGCTGCTTAAAGCAAAAATGTTGCGAACGTCATCGTCAACCACCAGCACTTTGCGCCCAACCAGAGCTTCATCCGAACGATGCAGGCGTTCCAGCATCTTCTGTTTGTGTTCCGGCAGGTCCCCGACCACGCGGTGCAGGAAGA
>DASRCD010000407.1:0-3556 GCA_035653315.1 Candidatus Angelobacter sp. | reverse complement strand
TAATCTTTGCGCGCCGGAATATGTGTTGTAGGTTACAAACGCGAGAACGAGAAGAAGGGCCCGGTAAATATTCATGGCGACCTGCTAATCTTGAATTGGAGAAAGAGAATCCAGGCGAGGGGGCAGGACCTGACCGGTTCCTCTTGCTGGCAATGCGCTCTCACGCAGTGCTGTGAGTAAGATGTTTCGCGAAAATGTAAGTTGTCTTAGTGGTTAACGAACTAAGAGAATATTTTTCACGCACAACAGGCAACTCAATGGGAATGGAGCCACGGTGATCATTCGTCCTGCAAAAAATATTCTCGGCGCGTTGCGGCTGCCGGGAGACAAATCCATCTCGCATCGTTACGCCATGCTTGGCGGCATAGCAAATGGCACAACAACACTGGCAAATTTTTCTACCGGTGCGGATTGCGCCAGCACTCTGGGTTGCATGCAGCAACTGGGATGCATAGTGCGAAAAAAAGATGATGGAACCATTGAGATTGAAGGCCGTGAGCAGTTGCAGGCTCCGCGGGAAAGCCTCGACTGCGGCAATTCCGGTTCAACCATGCGCATGCTCTCAGGCATTCTGGCGGGCCAGAATTTTGCCTGTGATCTTCATGGAGACGAATCACTCTCACGCCGGCCCATGGCCAGAATCATTGCTCCACTGCGCATGATGGGTGCAGAAATCAGTGCCGGTGAAGGTGACCGCCCGCCGCTGCACATTCATGGCGGAAAACTGAAGGCCATTGAATACAAAATGCCGATTGCCAGCGCGCAGGTGAAGTCCGCGATACTGTTTGCAGGGTTATTTGCCGATGGTGAGACGACGGTAGAAGAGCCGCATCGCACACGCGACCACACAGAGCAGGCATTGCGGGCATTTGGAGTTCAACTTTCCCGCAGCAGAAACCGGACAAGCATACGTGGTGGGCAGAGATTGCAGGCAATCCAAACGGCTGTACCCGGAGATATTTCTTCGGCGGCATTCTTCTTTTGCGCCGCCATGCTTTTTCCCGGATCAAACCTGGTGATCGAAAATCTGCTGCTCAATCCTACGCGCGCTTCCCTGCTGGACGTGCTGAAAATTCTGGGCGCGCGGATTTCAGTTATCAATCTTGAGGAACATCACGGTGAGCTGGTGGGCACGGTAAAAGTGGAGCATGGAAATTTAACGGGCATCACCATTGAAGGAGCGCAGTCTGTCGCTTTGATTGATGAATTGCCTGTTCTGGCTGCCATTGCACCTTATACGCATAATGGAATTGAGATTCGCGACGCCAGAGAGCTGCGGGTAAAAGAGTCTGACCGCATTGCGCTGGTCGCTAAAAATCTACGGTCAATGGGCGCAGAATGTGAAGAACGCGAAGATGGGCTGCGTGTGCCGGGCAACCAGAAACTGCATGGCGCTGAGATTGACTCTGGCGGTGACCATCGCATCGCCATGGCATTTACGATTGCAGCCTTGCGTGCCGAAGGTGAGAGCATGATTCAGGGCGCGGAATCGGCAAAAATCTCTTTTCCAGAATTCTTCACCATGTTGGAGGGGGTAATGGAACGGTAGAATTCCTTATCCGTAAGGGAAGCGAAAAAACACTAGCTAGTTCCCGGAAGCGTAGCGATTCCTCGCTACGCTCCGGATTTCAGAAAGCTAGCAGACCAACTGTTCCCTTGAGAGCTTCAGCCCATCCAGATTTCCCAGCACTGTTATGGCGATCTTGTCAGGATGGAAAAGAGCATTCGCCATTTCGCAGATTTCTTCTCTATTGACGCACTCAATCTGCTCAATGGTTTCATCCAGGCTGAAGAAACGCTCAAAGTACATTTCTTGTCGCGCCAGGTTTGACATGCGAGACGTGCTCGATTCCAAGCTGAGCATCAGGCTGCCTTTAAGCTGGTCTTTAGCGCGGCGAAGCTCGTCTGCCGGGATTAGATCGCTTTTTAATTCGCGGAACTCGGCCACCACTGAATCCACCACCTTTGGCGTCGATTCCAGTGATGTGCCTGCATAAATCGCCATGCAGCCGGTATCCCGATAAGGATTCAAGTCGCTGTAAATGGAATAGACCAGGCCCTGCTCTTCGCGGATCTTCTGGAACAACCGCGAACTCATGCCGCCGCCAAGCACGGTGTTCAGCACATAAGAGACATAACGCTTCTCATGTGAGATGGGATGTGATTGCACACCCACGCAAAGCTGCACCTGCTCCAGAGACTTCTTATCACGCGTAATGATGCGCGGCGTAACATCCGGCGCCGGTAAGTGGAATCCATTGGGCACACGGCTCAATCCGGCAAAGCGCTCCTTGATCAGTTCCACAAAGTTCTGGTGGTTTAGATTGCCGGCGGCAGAAATAATAATGTTGTTCGGCGCAAAGCGCTGGCGATAAAAATCAAAAAGCTTCTGCTGCTCAAAGGAACGTACCGTCTCTTTGGTCCCAAGGATTGGCTTGCCCAGCGGATGGTCCTTCCAGAAATTCTGGGTAAAAATCTCATGCACCAGGTAATCTGGATTATCTTCATCCATCTTGATCTCTTCCAGAATCACGCCTTTTTCCCGCGTGATGTCCTTGGGATCAAAAATAGGGTTGAGCACCAAATCACTCAGAATATCAATAGCTACAGGAAGATGTTCATCCAGAACTTTAATATTGAAGCAGATGGTTTCTTTGCCGGTGAATGCATCCATGTTGCCGCCAATGGAATCCACTTGGCGGGCGATGTCGCGGGCAGAGCGAGTCTTGGTTCCTTTAAAGACCATGTGCTCCGTGAAATGTGAAATGCCATTTAGGTCGGGAGACTCATCACGTGAACCGGTCTTCATCCAGATACCAATGGCAATAGAACGAATGTGGGCCATTTCCTCACTCAGCACGATCAACCCATTGGGCAACACTTCGCGATGAATGTTTCTTGGCTCGGCTATAGGGGCGCGTTTTAAGACTGCGGTTTCCATCTCAGGTTCTATTTGATTCTTACATATTGATAATGGTCGCACAGGTAAATATATGCTTATATTTATCAATAGCTTACGGTTCATTTTTCATTCGCAGGCATTTTAGGCCAATGCGTGTAAAATTTAAGGAGAAGAGCCCAGATCCATGCCTGAACAGCCCCAAGACGGTATTCTAGGTCTTGATTATCAAGAACTTAGCCAGATTGCACAAAAATATGGGCAGCCGGAATACAGGGCACGCCAGCTTTTTGATGCCCTTTATCCCCAGCGGCTCCCTGCGCTCGATTCCATCTCGACTTTGCCCAAACAGTTTCGCGCCGCGCTGAAAAAAGAGGGGCTGGAAATTCGTCATCCGCATGTGGAGAAAAGCTTTCAATCAACTGATGGAACCATCCGCTACCTGATTGCAATGGCTGATGGCGAGACAGTTGAAACCGTCTGGATGCCGGAGGGAGATGACGGTGAATCCGGCGATGGCAGCGAGGCGGGCGACTCTGATTGGCATCGCGCCACCATCTGCGTTTCCAGCCAGGTAGGTTGTGCCGTGAATTGCCAGTTCTGCCTCACCGCTCTGCTGGGCGTTAAGCGCAACCTGAGCGCCGGTGAGATCGTGGG
>DASRCD010000406.1:0-6063 GCA_035653315.1 Candidatus Angelobacter sp. | reverse complement strand
CGCACAGCGGCACGGATTTACGATCCGCTGGCCTTAAAACAGCAACCATGAAACTCGCCGTCCAGGTGCTCTGGCTGGCGAGTTTCGTCAAAACGACATCAAAATAATTGTGACGCAGTCGGTGCATGAGGGCGCAAGCCTACCAGCGAATCAGGATTTCATTGATTTTCAGGAAAGACTGGATTACTGGATTAAATGCGGGCTGCTTGCCTGTGTAGCTGCTGTGATAACAGAAGCCCACGTCGCTGGTCGGAAAGGAAAGAGAATGCCAACAAGGAGTGGCTCTGGAGCGGCCAAACTCCGGCATTGGGTATCAAAATCGAGTTGGCACATATTTCTTGGCGAGCGCATTATGTGATACGCCCATCCCTGCTCTGATTCCATTCTTTGGGACGCAAAGTTTTGAGGACAATTGGATTTGAGACGACACAAGACGTGGACGATCTGAATTTGCGTTTCGCGGATGAAAGCACGGCCTATTTCCAAGCGAAGCGAAAATTAAACTTTTCCACCAATAGTGATTCCGATCTCTATTCCCTATTTTTGATCATGTTCCTCACTAAGGAGTAGATTATGCCTTAAGCAACTAGCGGTCGCTATACTTTCCCCTCGCAAATCTAAATGGATTTTCAGTTGCATCTATTCGGTGTAACGCTTCCGTTATGCTCAAGTGACACACATATTGTAAGTATCTCAAATCGCTTATCAATTTGATCTCACAGACAACTCCCGCACAGCGACCTTGAATCAATAGTTTTACAAGGATTATCTGCACGGAATCTGCACAGAGCTTCACGAACACGCAACCCTTCACTTGGAAGATTGAAACTTCCGCTGAAGGCGAAAAGATAGGCTATTAAAAAAACTGAGAATCAACCCCCAAATGGAATGTAGGGTCATACCGCCGTTCCATAGGCAACAACTTTGTGTTGCGACGTCAAAGACCTTTTCTAATGGAGATTACGATGAAGCGGGTATTGCTGTTTGTCCTAGGAAGTCTTCTTCTTGCATTGCCAATGAGTGCAACTCAGTATTATGTCTCGCCAGCCGGAAACGACAACAACAGCGGTACATCTCCGTCGAGCCCATGGGCAACCATCAGCAAAGTCAATAGCTTCGTCTTTAAAGGCGGCGATACCGTTTCCTTTCAAGGAGGCCAGACCTTCACGGGCTGTCTGGTGTTTAATTCCAGCACAGTACAAAATTCTTCAGCGTCTACTCCGTTTACCGTGAATTCCTATGGTACCGGTATGGCGACGATTCAATCAGGTTGTACGGGAAACACTTCCGCTGCGGTGACCGCCGACAATGTGAATGGCTTTTATCTTAATGGTTTAAAAATCGTGAACGGCTTTGCGACCGGAGCCAGCAGTTCGACCGCTAGCGGCGTCCTCATCGAGAATCAAAGTTCCAATTTACCTACACAAACCGTAGTGATCGAGAATTCCGAGATCACCGGGTTCGCCCCGCCCAGCGGCAGCATCAATACCGGTGGTGACATTGTCATAATCGGTGACGCAATGAATGGCAATAACGGTCCGCTGAATGACATCCAGATCCTCAACAACACGCTGCACGGGGCCAGTGTGACAGCAGGCGACTTTGTCGGCATTGGAGGCTATGGATTCGGCGAGAATATCACCAACGTTCTGGTGCAGGGGAACACGGTGTATAACATCGGCGGAGCCGCGTCAGATACAGGCGCAGGCATCGTCGCAAATGGTTGGAACGGGGCTACGATTCAATACAACCTGATCCATGACATCGGCGCGAACGTAACCTCATGCGGTGGAATGTCGGGTATTGAGGCGTATACCTCCAACAACGTCACGGTCCGGTTTAATGAGGTGTACAACGTGCAGCCCTCTCCGGGTTTCACAACAGGATGTGATTGGGACGGAATAGATCTGGATGGCGGTACTTCGAACTCCGTTGTCGAATATAACTACACCCACCATAATGGAGGACCTGGTCTGCTGGCCTACGATGCGAACGCAATGGGAGACACTTGGGGGAATAATACATTCCGCTACAATATTTCAGAAAATGATCAATGGTTGTGCAGCCAATACAACTCATGCAGCGGAGTATTCGCGGTGGTACCGACTGCACCTGCGAACCCGCTGTACATTTATGGCAACACGCTGTTTCAAAACATGGCAGGTAATCAGACACAGCCTGCCGCATGCTTTTACCTCGGGTATGGGTCGGGAGCATGGGCCAGTGGCTCCCTGATCGAAGACAACATCTGCAATATGGATAATTACGATCAGTATGGTCGGTCATTCTTCCTTTACAACCCCGGCCCCTATACCATGACGCTATCGAACAATCTCTATTACTCGACCCATTCGCCAACCTGGCTCTGGGGAGCAAATAGTTATTCAACTCTCGCACAGTGGCAAACGGCGGGAATTGAATCGAACCCCATCGAAGGCAATCCGTTGTTCAGCAACGCCGGCAATGGTGGGACGTGCAACTGGTCCCCGTCGCAGGCCAGCGGACCGCAGCCGTGCCCATCGGCCTACACGCTGCAATCGGGTTCGCCGGCGATTGCTGCTGGTGTGACGGTGCCGAACAATGGCGGGCGTGATTACTACAACAATGCATTGAGCACCCCACCGAGCATTGGAGCGTACTCCACTGGCACTTCGGGTGGTTCATTATGTCACACAGGGACCTGGTGCGCGCAGGCGAATCTTCCTGCCTCGCCGTCCTATGGTTCGCTCTTTCAGACGGGAAGCTGGGCTGCTGGCCAAAGCAACTGGGTTGCCAGCATTTGGATTCAAGGTTCTGGGTCAATTCAGTTGCAAGCTTTAAACAACAGCACTGTTTTGGCGGAAATAGAGTGTACAGCGACTTCAACCTGGACACAGTGCAGTACGCCAGTCTTCAACACGGGCAGCACTGGCGTGAATCGGTTTAACATAATCGGCTATTACGGCGGACCTGCCACAATGTACATTGATGACACTTTCCTGGGGCCCACAGGGGGAAGCAATCAATTGCAGAATGCTGGCTTTGAAAACGGAAACTCTTTTTGGAACATTGACGGCGGTGGTCAGGGAGTCTATACCATCGGTCAATTCAACAAGTAGCCTTCTTGCATATGGTAGAGGACTCAAGTGTTTGTGGGGCAAAAGAGAGTGGCATCTTTGGCTTTATTCATCTGAGATTCCAAAGAATATATGCCATCAGTGCACATTAAGGAGGAAAGACTACTTACGGAACTCATTAGTAGGGTGACCCAAACTTGGTGGGATGAGGCTGCGAGATTGTGCCCCTACGCTTGACCGAAAGAGAAGTCCAGGACGCGGCCAAGTCTGGCAATCCCTTGGTGATCGATGGTTCAAGCATGCGGAAGATCGCCGACAGCTTGGAACAACGCATTCCATTTGCTTACGTCCGGCAACTTCTATGTGCAGAAGATCACGAACGGCAAGGGCGACACCATCGCCATGATGCTGTTGAAATCTTGGACGGTGACAGTCCGTTACGACAGGACTTGAGTTTGGGACATTGCTCTCACACCTTGAATGGTTACGACGAAGAAAACGGGCTAGCACGCCGGTGTCTTCCTTCCTCGACAATGCTCCTTCTCTTTGCGCTCGCTTATCCAAGCTAAAGAGAGATCTTTCTTTCGGCGAGACTCTCGGCACATCTACCGATCTTCTTGAGCACTACTTCAAGCTGTTCCATTTCTTCTGAAAGAGACATCCTGGAAGCACGTTTGATGAGTGCAGTGTGCCGCCGAAAGAGAGGGACGAACATTTGCCGTCCTTTTCACTCAGCGACACGGAACACCGCGCGCCAACTCTATGAATCACAAAGAGCTTGACCCGCTCACTTTTATTTTCAGGTCTATTTTTATTTCGTGATCTTAACCAATTGTTGATCACGCAGGGTTTGCTTGCCTGGCACAACAGCCAAATCTGCTGGGTTGATGCCCGCAATAATCTCGAAATTTGTGCCGTCATTGAAACCGACCTGAACCGGTGACTTTTTTACTTTACCGTCATTGAAGATATAAACGAATGAGTTCGTCTTCTCCTTGACGAGAGCTTCCACCGGGAGCAACAGTACATCATCTTTCTTTTCGACGCCAATGCGAGCGTTGACGAGCATTCCTGGCTGCAATTTCATACCGGGATTGGCCATCTGCATTTCTGTCAGCATTGTCTTCGTTGCTTTATCTAGGGCCCAGTAAGCGCGGGTGACGGTTCCATCGAAATGCTGGCCTGGGTAGTCGTCAGTCGTCCAGCGAATGGGCAGTCCAATCTTGATGTGCGTTGCTTCAGTCTCCGGCACAGCAACCTGCATCCGCAATGTTTTGAAATCGGTGAGATTCACAATTGCCGCTGCTTCAGGCGTGCTGGCTGCGTTGGGTACGGGAATGTAAGCGCCCGGGTCAACGTAGCGCTTGGTAATGATCCCATCGAAGGGCGCAGTCACGCGGGCATATTTCAGCATGGATTCGGTGTATTGAACATTGCCTCTGGCGACGGCGAGTTTGCCATTGGCGATGGCGAGACGATTTTTGGCGGCTTCATCGGCCGGATTATTCGCGGCGGATTCGCTCACTTGCTTGAACTCAGCTTCGGCCAGTTCCAGCTCAGCTTTATATTTCACAAGGTTGCCCGCACTTCCGGCACATCAATGTCTGCAATCAATCCGCCAGCCTTTATCGAGTCTCCTTTATCGACCGTAAGCTTCTCCAGATAACCATCGACTTTGGCAAAAAGCGTGACCTCGTACAACGGGCGCACTTCTCCCGGCAAATTGATGTATCGGTAAACCTGGCCGCGATGCGGTTGAACGGCCTTGACTTCGACCGGTGTTTCCGCTGTCGGCTTTGTAGTGTTGGCGTAAGAGGCTTGCTCCTCGCATCCGCACAGAGATAAAAGGCAAGTCATAACACCCAGGAGTACTGCAGCAGACCAGAGGCGTGTTCCGCTCCATGGGTCGGCCTTCCGCTGAAGGGTTTCTTCGACATTGTGCGAATGAGTCCCAAAACGCGCTTCAATTTTCATACAGTTTCCACTCCTCCACATGAATTCAATTTCTCTATGCATGGGCTGCAAAGTGTTTGCTTTGCGGATCACTGGGATCCAGTGACGCCGCACGGCGATGGCTGCGGCTTTGCACCACGGCAAAGACCGATGGCAATACAAACAGCGTTGCGAGCGTAGCGGCCGCCAATCCGCCGACAACGGCGCGTCCCAGCGGCGCAGCCTGTCCGCCGGCTTCACCCAGGCTCAGCGCCATGGGCATCATTCCCGCAATCATTGCGGCGCTGGTCATCAGGATGGGACGCAAGCGGCTGCGTGCGCCTTCCATTCCCGCATCCACCGCATCTGCTCCGCCAAGCCGGTTTTGTTCGGCGAAGGTCACCAGCAGGATTGCATTCGCTACTGCCACGCCTACGGCCATAATCGCGCCCATAAACGACTGAATGTTGAGCGTTGTGCCTGTCAGCCACAGTGCCAGTACCACGCCCGCCAGCACGGCCGGAACCGTTGAGACGACGATAAAAGACATCTTGAGCGACTGAAAATTCGCCGTTAACAATAAGAAAATCGCTACTACTGCCAGCGCCAGGCCACGCCGCAATCCGTCCTGCATATCCTGCATCGGGACAACTTGCCCGCGCACTGCCACGCTCACGCCCGGCGGAGGCGCGCCTAGTTCATTGATTGCCTTATGGACCTGCCGCGCTGCGCCAGCTAAATCATTGCCAAACAAATTCGAGCGCACCGTAATTAAGCGCTGCATGTTGTAGCGCTGGTATTCGCCCATCGCGGTCCCTTCAGTGATCTGTGAGATATCGCGCAAGCTTACGTCTTTGAGCTTCTTTTCCGGGTCTTTGGGCTTGTGCTGGAGCACAGGGAGGTTCCCCACATCCTCAAGTGAGGTCATCAACCGTTGCGGGATTTGCACCTGCACCTGGTAGGCGACGCCGCTGTTCGGGTCTGCCCAGAAGTTGAGATTCACGAAACGGCTGGACCACGTGGCCGGCACCAGGGCCTTGGAGACTTCTTTCATATCCGGGCCGATGATTCCGGC
>DASRCD010000405.1:0-14010 GCA_035653315.1 Candidatus Angelobacter sp. | reverse complement strand
AGCATTGGTGACACATTCCAGTTCATGGCTAGAAGTCCATTTTGGGAAGTAGATCAATCATGCCAAAAAATTATTTCTATCAAATGCTGAAATTGAGTATTAATTATCAGATGGCTGACTGAACACGCCTGCGGTAGCCTTGGAGGAACCTTGCAGTGAATTAGGCGATTATGCCGGATGGAGCATAAATGTTCTATATACCTGTAATACTGGGCAGCATTCGCCGTGGTCGCGAAAGCGTTAAGGTGGCCAAATTCGCACTAGATCGGCTCAAAAGCATAGAAGGCGTACACACCGAACTTCTTGACCTTAAAGCGATCAATCTTCCATTGATGGAAGAAAGACTGCGGTTCCGCGACGATCCTCCGGAAAGTGTTGTGCAGTTTAGTTCCATAATGGAGCGCGCTGATTCGGTTGTGATTGTTACTCCGGAATATAACAATGGGTATCCGGGAGTTCTCAAGAATGCTCTTGATTATTTGAAAGATGAATACAAGCGAAAACCATTTGGCATTATTACAGTCTCATCTTCCGCATTCGGCGGCATTTTGTGCCTCGCTTCGCTGCGCCAGGTCATATTGCATCTTGGCGGCGTACCCATACCCGCTATTCTGCCGGTTTCACATGTACAGAGTTCATTTGAGGAGCACGGTGTCCCCTCTGATCCTGCTATGAGACGACGCGCAGATCATTTCTTTGCCGAGTTATTGTGGTTTACTGAATCTCTTTCTGCGCAGCGCTCTAAATTGGCGCCGGTACTTCACGGGAAAGCTGCTACATAGTTATAGAGCGCTGAAACATGCAGGATTACGCTTGAACTGAAGTGCCCACAGATACCCGTGTTGGACGATTTTCCTGAACAATCCTTTTAATTGTATTCGCGACATATTGCACATCAGCATCGCTCATGTCCGGCCAGATGGGCAGGGAAATTGCGCGCTGGTAAGCATCTTCGGCATTAGGAAAATCCCCTGTTTTGTAGCTATATCGCTGGCGGTAAAAAGAATGAAGATGCAAGGGAATGAAATGGACGCTCGTGCCGATTCCGGCCTGTTTCAGGTCCTCCACAAATTCCTGGCGGCTTCTATCCAACAGAGCAGGACGTATTCGTAAGATGAACAAGTGCCAAGAATGACCGTCGGACGGTTCCGGCATTTCCAGTTCTTCCACTGTTGAGAGCAATGACAAATATCGCAAGGCTATTTCCCGGCGGCGCTGGCAGAACCAATCCGCCTTGCTGAGTTGTGCCACTCCAATTGCGGCCAGCAGGTCTGGCATATTCATCTTGAACCCTGCCTCCACCACGTCATAGCGCCAAGTCCCATCTTTGGAATACCGCTTCCAGGCATCGCCGCTTATTCCATGCAGCCGCATGAGCTTTGCTCTTTCTGCATAAGCTTCATTATTAGTTACAAACATTCCTCCTTCGCAAGTCGTGATGGTCTTGGTTGCATAGAAGCTGAAGGCGGCGATTTCCGCATTGGCTCCAATACGTACGCCGTTATGTGAAGCTGGAAGGGCATGCGCGGCATCTTCAATCAGGTGGAGTTCGTGCCGGGACGCAATTTCCCGGAGAGCGGTAAGATTGCAGGGCTCGCCCGCAATATGGACAGGCATAATCGCTCGCGTCTTTGAAGTGATGCGAGACTCAATATCGGCAGGGTCCATATTAAAACCACCGGGAAGGGAATCGCAGAGCACGGGGCGTCCGCCCATGTGCGCGACCACAGCAGCGCTGGCAGTAAATGTGTAAGCGGGCACAATCACTTCGTCATCCGGCTCAAGCCCTATTACATCAAGCGCAAGTTCCAGGGCCGCAGTGCATGAGTTCACTGCCAGTGCATGTTTGCATCCAATGTAAGCTTCAAAATTACGCTCGAACTGCTGTGCCACTGGTCCTGTGGTGAGCCATCCGGACTCAAGTACTTTAGCAACCGCTGCAAATTCCTCTGGTCCGATGGAGGGTTTATGGAACGGAATGAACTTATCAGGCATAAGCAATAAAATCTCCATTACAGCGTGTTGATTTAATTTGATCCGCTACCAAAACGAAGCGCCAGACTGGCGCGACCGCGGCGGTAAGATCGTACGGAGTCGTGCCGGTCCACATCACACAGAGCCAATATCTCTTCGCTGGGATGATATTCAGGAACCAGGGACATCAATGTCTTTACCAAACCGTGCACATTTTTCGATTCCACCAGGGCTGAGAGTTCATCCAGCCAGGTGCTCACCTGGACAAAGTCAACCTTGCCTCCCTGCACCACGCGGATTTTTTCATGCGTGGTGGGCGCCAGTCCTTCACCTTCAAGCTGCAGTTCTTCTGAAAGCTTCTCGCCCGGACGCAAACCGGTGTACACAATTTTAATGTCCTTATCGGGTTCAAGATCAGCAAGCCGGATTAGCTTCCTGGCGAGATCGTCAATTTTTATATCTTCGCCCATATCGAGGAGGAAAATCTCTCCGCCGTGCCCCATGGTTGCGGCCTGCAGCACCAACTGCACCGCCTCAGGAATAAGCATGAAGTACCGTCTGGCTTCCGGATGAGTGATGGTGACCGGCCCGCCATTCCGGATCTGCTCTTCAAAAATAGGCAGCACGCTGCCATTGCTGCCTAAGACATTTCCGAAGCGCACTGCAACAAAGCGGGTGCGCTGGTGCTGAAGCCCAAGAATAATAAGCTCCGCAATCCGCTTGGTGACCCCCATGATGTTGGTAGGCTTGACGGCTTTATCGCTGGAAATCATGACAAAGTCCTTTGCCTCATATTGCCGGGCAACAAGCGCAACGTTGTATGTGCCGAAAATGTTGTTGGTTATTGCCTGAAAACAATTCATTTCCATCATGGGAACATGCTTGTAAGCGGCCGCATGAAAAACTGAATGGGGCCGATGAGTGGCAAAAACTTCCCGGAGCAGGCCTACATCCAAAATGTCGCCAACTACGGGAACCTGGTTCAGCAGAGGCAGTTTCGCACGGAGTTCACAAGACAGCCGGAACAAGTCATTTTCTGACCGGTCCAGCAGCACAATTTTCGCCGGCTGAAACCTGGCAACCTGGCGTACAAGTTCTGAGCCAATAGAGCCGCCCGCCCCAGTAATGAGGATCGATTCGCCCTCCAATTTTTTCTGGATATTCCCTAGATCAAGACGAACAGGTGGCCGGCCCAGAAGGTCTTCCAACCGGACCTGCCGTATGTGGTTAAGGCGCAGCTCTCCGTCAATGCGCCTATCCACTCCATGAAAAATTTTAAATTCCACTTTGGACTGCGCGCATTTGTTCACAATCTTGTCAATCTGCTTTCCTGTAGCGGACGGAATTGCAATCAGCACACATTTCACTTTGTGCTTTTTCACCAATTCAGGGATGTCATTTGTCGTGCCGAGCACTTTCTTTCCATGAATCCTGATCCCTAGCTTGGTGCGATCATCATCCACAAAGCCAATGGGTTTGTAATCGAGACCCGGGTTCAGCTTGAATTCCTGCATGATTGTGGCGCCCGCGACTCCCGCGCCTGCAATCAATGTTTCTTTCGCAGCAGCGCTTGCTGGCGAAGCCTCTGTGTAAGCACGGACCAGCAATCTAGCTCCGCCAGTGAAAAAAATCGTAAGCATCAGATCGATAAGGATAATGGATGTTATATACCCTGGTCTGGGTGAAAACTTAAGCCACAAAACTGCATAGAGCAAAAGACTGCTGGTCAGACTTGCCTTTGTTATTGTGACCAGGTCGCTCATTCCCGCATATCTCCACCATCCTTTCAGGAGTCCATAGGCGTAAAAGACCATCAGCTTGATGGTTAACACCCATGGCAGCGATATCAGGAATATTGTTTGCGACTGCGTGTCTGGCGGGAAATCCAGACGCAGAAGAAAAGCGGCATAGTATGTCGCGATTACCAGCAATGTCTCGAAAGCGCCAATCAATATTCTGCTTGCCATAAGACTTTCACCACAATTTCATACTGCGAAACCACACAGCTTTAAATTCCACACCGTGCTTTCTGGAACACAGGCCCAATACAACTTGGAAAGAGACCCTCTTTGAAATACTTACCCACCTCGCAATATCGCGGATACTTCTTCATCTCTTCCCACAGTTCCAGGCTCACCTTGAAATTGCAACTGGTGCAGCATCCAGTACATCCCGCGTTTTTCCAGAAGAGTTTTGTGGTCTCCTGATTCGCGGATCGTGCCATCATGCATGACCACAATTTTGTCCATTGCCTGGATTGTGGATAGGCGATGAGCGATCACCAGCGCTGTTCTGTTTGCCATTGCTTTTGTGGCAACTTCACGGATGTGAGCTTCAGTTTGGGGATCGAGCGAGCTGGTGGCCTCATCCAGAATCAGGATGGAACGATCAAAGGCCAGGGCACGGGCAAATCCGATCAACTGCTTTTGTCCGACGGAAAGACCAAGACCATTCTTGGCAATCTCCGATTCATAACCGTTTCCCAATTTGAGGATGACGTCATCTATATATGCTGCACGCGCAGCCTCTCGTACCTTTGCCTCACTGATATGGTGATTCCCAAGCCGGATGTTTGAAGTCATATCGCTGGGAAAGAGGGAAATGTCCTGCGGTACAACTGAAAATTTCGAACGCAGATCTTGTAAATTGAGTTTCCGAATATCGGTTCCATCCAGCAGGATCTCTCCTTTCTGGATCTCATAGAACCTGAGCAAAAGACTGGCGATAGTAGTTTTTCCTGCCCCAGTCCTCCCAACAAACGCTACTTTTTCACCCGGCTCAACCGTGAAGGAAACATTTTTCAGGATCCAGTCTTCTCCTTCGTAAGCAAACCAAACATTGCGGAACTCAATTCGCCCCTGGAAAGAGTTCAGGTGGACTGATTGGTCCGTGGGGGCAGAGGCCGCAGGTTCATCCAAAAGAGCAAAGATGTTTTCAGAAGATGCCATGGCGGCTAGCAACATGGGATATCGTAGGCTGATCTCGTTGACAGGATCGTCAAAGGACTGCGCGAATTGAATGAAGGCGACCAGGCTTCCCAAGCCGATGAGATGGTGAATCACCTCTCCGCCGCCCCACCATAGAATGACGGCTATTCCTATAGCCAGCATATTTTCAATGGCAGGATAATAGAAGGCATTGCGACGCATGGCAGAGATGACCGACTCGCAATGAGCGCGATTGATTTCTTCAAACCGCTTCATTTCCTGTTTTTCCCGATTAAAAACCTGCACAATGTGCATGCCCGCCAGGTGTTCCTGCCAGAAGACATTCAGCCTGCTAGTCCACTCGCGTTGTTGCCGGAAGGCAGGCCGAGATGCCAGCCGGAACCAGATGGTAAAAGCCAGGATCAACCCCACGATGAAGCAGGAAATCACTGTCAATCGCGCGTTGATGCGAAACATCCAGGCTAGTGTGTAAAGCACCATGGCTACCTGGCCTACCAGCGTGATGGACGCAGAATTCAACAAATCCAGAATTGCGTCCATGTCCGTTGTCAGGCGGGTCATAAGCCTGCCTATGGGGTTCCGGTCATAAAACCGGATTGGAACTTTTTGCAAATGGCTGAATATTTCTTGTCGCAAATCATGCACAACGTTCTGGCCAATAGTTTCAATGATCAGCATCCGCCAGTATTGGAGCGCTAGTTGAGCAAAATTGGCGAGCAGGAATAGGATCGCAATAAATATGATTCCCTGATGTCGTGATGCACCCATGCCTGCGAGGTCGGCTTTATGTTTTAGCCAGAGTACGTATCCAGTTGTCTCCCGCGAAGGGTCGGGAAGAATAAAAAGGTCAATGGCTGCTTTGGTAAGAAGCGGCCCGGCAGCGGCAAACGGCACGTTCGCAAGGACCAGCAGCAGCGCGACGCCACATTTCCATTTGTATGGATACAAATAGCGTAGCAGTCTGCCGGCTAATTGCCGGTCTGAAACTCTTTGCGGACTTTGTTGCAGGTCGATCATCTCCACCAAACCATTTAAACCAGATTTCACCCTTGCGAAACTAACGTTATCAACTTGCGGCCAGCCGCTCCTCCAGCAGTTGCTTTTCCCGCAACTCTGCGTACAGTCCTCCGTATGCCAGCAATTCTTTGTGTGTTCCTTGTTCAACAATGCGCCCGTCATGGAGCACCAGTATCAGGTCGGCCCCGTGCAGCGTGGAAACCCGATGCGAAGCGATGAGACAAGTCTTACCCGCCATGAGCTTTTGCATACGAACCAGGATATTTTCTGCTGTATATGAATCAACGGAGGAGAGTGCATCGTCCAACAGAAGAATCTCAGGATTGCGGAGGATGGCGCGCGCAAGGCTGACCCTCTGCTTTTGTCCTCCGGACAACGTGATGCCACGCTCCCCCAGAACTGTGTCATAGCCTTTGGGGAAACTAGCTATATCCTCCGCGAGCCCGGCAGCTTCGGCAGCCACGTATATTTCATTATGGCTAGCGTCTATCTTTCCAAAGGCCAGGTTTGCCGCCAAAGTATCACTGAATAGGAATGTCTCTTGAGGAACATAACCAATGCTGGCCCGCAATTCCTGCAGTGGAATTTGCGCGATTGGTTTTCCGCTGACCACGACCTCTCCGGAACACGGCTCCAGCAGCCTGGGAACCAGGTTCATGAGAGTTGACTTGCCTGCGCCCACGGTTCCCACTATCCCGATAGTCTGCCCCGGCTCCACCCGGAAGCTGATCTGATCCAGTGCTGGATGATGTGTGCCGCTGTAATGGAAACTTACATTCCTGAATTGCAGAGCGCTGGTGGGCTTCCACAAAATTGCAGAGGGTGAGGAATCGCGGATGGACGGCTGCTGCGATAAAAGCGCATGCACTCTGCCCATGGACACCATTCCGCGCTGGAAGGTCGTCCATTGCCAGCCCAGGACGTGCATTGGCCATGCCATGTACCAAACATAAAGAATGAACTGCAGCAACTGTCCGATGGAAAGTTTTCCGGCCGCAACCAGGTCGCCACCATGCCACAGAACCACAATGAAACTAAGTCCAAGAAAAAACTGAAGCAGTGGGTATAACAGGATGGACAGACGAACGCGGCTTAAATAATGATCAATATACTCGCGGCTTGCGCTCTGAAAGGCCTCGATTTCCCGTTGTTCCTGTGTAAATGCCCGAATCGTTCTTGGAACAGACAGTGCTGTATGAGCCTTTCCATAGACCTTTCCCATATATTCCTGTGCACGTTCAAAACGTATCCTTATTTCTTTCTGCAAAAGCATTGACGAAACAATGACCAGGAGCAAAGGCGCGAACGCAAGGACGGCGAGTCCCGGAGATACACTAATCATGAGAGGAAGAAGTATGAGGAGTGTAGCCAGAGACTCGAGCAACGAGCCCACCGCTAACGCTGCTCCAGTGATGGCAGCGGTCAAATCATTGGCTACCCTCATCATCAGCTCTCCAATGGAATGCTTCTGGAAGAACTCCAGCGGCATTTTTTGCAGATGACTGAAAAGAGCTGACCTCAAATCGCGCTCAATGCAAGTGGCGGAGCGCATGAGCAGCATTTCCTGTCCAAACATGGCTACGGCCTGAACTCCAGCAATTCCGATCAGAAGCAAGCTATACCGAGCCAGTGTTGCCCCCGTGGCTGCGAACATCAAATGATCGATCCCCTGTTTCAAAACTGCTGGGCCGGCAGCCCTGAACAGAACGGATACCAGAATGCACAGAATGCTAAAAATCAAGGCGGCCCTATATTGCAAAACGTATTGCAAAAGTAACCGGCCTGCGGTGTTCTTCTTCAAAAAATGGCGCATTCCTATTTCCAGTCGGCTAAAAACTGAGTTCAAGTTCATTCATCGGATAGTCATTATTCGTCCAGTTGCTTTTATAAGCTTGCGGGCCTTGCATGAAATCAAACTCACGCAATCCTGAGACGATTGCCTGCTGAATCCCGAATGCAAAAAGCGCAGTTCCGGGCGAATACCGCTTTATTTCAGGCACAAAGCCACCGTTCCACGTGGCCAGACCATAGGGGCTTACCGCGCATAAATCCAGCCCCAGCACGCGTTCGCCTTCCAGCAATGCAAACGCTCGCATATAGCCCTTGCGGAACAATGGCGGTAGAACGTTCCGGGGAAATGCTTCCATATATGGAGTCTGGATGAACGAGCATCGATCACCGTGACGAGCCACGCATAGCGTGATCAGCAATTCAGGAATGCTCGATGCGGGAAATGTATTAGGATCAAGTTCACGCAGAGTCAGGCCGTTTTTGGCAAGATCGCGGAATGATCTGCGAATGTCCTCACGGAATGTCTTGCTTCGTGAGTTCAAATAGCTGTCAAAAGTTTCAGGAAGACAAACACGGCGATAGCATTCAATCTCTCGCCAGTCGCAGTTGAACTGCGAGCGGATGCGAAGGAATGGGATGGCTTGTGCGCACAGAGAATCCGTCCGCAGCCTGGATAAGACCATCCGGCGGCAATCCTGGGCATTTGCAAGAGCATAGCTCAGCAAATCGGCAAGCAAATTCGGGGCCACGGTCCGGGAAACTGCGTCATTGTAATCGGATCGGGAATGATGCGCGAACTTGATGGTCTTGTCTTTGCTATCGATGACCAAGGCCAATATGCATATGGTTTTTTCTCCGCGAAACGCAGCCACAACATAGGGACTCCAGGAATCTAACCTGGTGCTGCTTGCCATGTACCATTCTCGCGAGTTAAAAGTGCGGTTACAGGGAGAACTCGCAAGCAGTTCATCCCATGCGCCCGCGATTTCCTCCAGCTGTTCCGGAGTGGAGTACACCCTCCATGACAATCCATCTTCTCCAGTTTGTGCAGGAGCGCGCTCATGTAATGTATGGATTGCCACAAACCCTCCGGAAATTCCTGATGCAACGTGCAAGGGGTTCCTCTTGTGCTTGCGATCTACTCATACGACTACTTGAATCGCTTAGGAAACCGCCCCAAGCCCCATTCCATTTTTGTAGCTGATTGCATTCTGGAAAATAGCTTCGATTTTTGGCAGAACATTTTCTTCGGTAAACTGTTCCAGAATTCTCAAAGTCTCTTTTCCCATCTGCTCTCTTCTGGCTGCTCCGGCAAGCAAAAGCGTTCTTAAGTGCTCGCGCAGTGCTGCAATATCTCCCGGTTCAAACCAATATCCATTGACGCCCGGTTCCACCATTTGTTCATACGATCCGACTTTTGAAAGCACCATTGGAATTCCCTGGAATCCTGCTTCAAGCAGGGACAGCGGGAATGCTTCCAGTTCCGAGGCTTGCACATAGATATGAAAGTCGCGGACAAGCGGAATAATCTCAGTCCATTTATGAAATCCGGTAATTTCAAAACGATCACTGATGCCGGCCTGCTCGGCCAGTGCTTGCAACTCCGGTAACAGTTCACCACCGCCCACGATCTTCAATCGCAACCCGGGGAAATCAGTAACCAGCCCAGCAACAGCATGAATGAGGTCAGGGAACCGCTTGATCGGCACCGCCCTTCCTATCGCGCCTACTATCTGTATGTCATCTCTCTGCGTATTCGGCTTGTTGGCAAGGAATGATGCGGCCAGGCTCCCTGTCATCAAATGCAGTTTTCCGGGGCTCACCTGGATAGGAATTCCCGCCGGCGTTTTTTTCAAAGTTCTTTTGCCGATCAATATCTCGGCAAGAAACTGGCTCATCGGACACACAGCTGAAGCGTGCTGCAGCATCTCTGCCAGCCGGGGAGAAGGATTTGAGTGGACGTCGCCGCCCCTCATCCTAACGGCAAAGGGAAGGCCGCTGGTCATATAAAGATCGCAAGCCACTTCCCCTGGCAGGCGCGCCTCTGTCGCAACTGCCAATTCCATTTCGTGTTTGCGAGCAAATGCAGCGGCTTCCCGGACTACTGCTGCGTGTCCCATACTCCTGGCATCGAGTTGTAAAACCGGCACACCATCAACATCAAACCTTGCTAATTCCACATGGTCGCGCGTCTCACTCTCAAATGAGTGCGGGCCACGGATGCCAAGAGATACAACAGCCACACTATGCCCCCGTTCTTGCAGCCATTGAATTTCTCGAAACAGGTCGGTGATAAACAATCCAGGCCAATAATTCATTAGATATAACAATTTCATTCTTTGCCCTTTTCTCCCTGTTATAGTCTGAAGTTGAACTGCCATGATGCTGGCACTAAGACTTACCATTATGGAACTAGCGTATTTCTCAATTCGGGACTTTTTAGGCTGCTCAGTTATCCTTCTCGGATCTGGCATCAGCTCCTTGCATTAAATAACGGCACACAATCACTCAGATAGCTGTTAATTAAAAAGCATCCAGTGCAGAATAAGAATAGAATTTTTATCTATCCCAAATTCCAAAACAGCAAACTTATTATCTGTAAATATTTATTTGCTTGTTTTTATGGCATTCTCATAGAGCTGGAAGTTGATAGAGCTATAAACTCAACCTTACCTATTGCATATCTGGTACTTATCTTAGTATTTATAGAAACGTTAAGCTTGTTTTACTTGCGTCAATTATATTTATGGAAAAGACTCCTTGCGCAAAGAGAAAGCAGGGAATCAGGACGAATCGTTGCATATTGGGAAAGAGATTATTTTGTTAATAAATGATCTGATTTGGCACATAGAAATATATATTCTTTGGGATAGCTGCTTATGCAAAACAATGTTCTGTTTACAGAAAATACGCGATCCCGGGTAAACTTATCCGCCACATTATTATTCTCTTATGATTTTCAAAGATAAAAAAACAAACTTATGAGATTGGCTCCAATTGTTGTTAGTGCTTTAATAGAATCGTCATCATTTAAACTACTCAGTCCAATTTGGAATAGCCTATTTTCTTTATATTGGTTGTAGCTTGCTCAGCTCAAGGGAGAATAATCTAAATGGCACCGCCAATAAATCAAAATATATTTGACAAAAGCGGTCCCCGCTTTAAAGCCCAGCAAGGCCAGAAAATCATATGGAATCACAACGAGGATGAAAATGGCTCTGATTGCCTGGATAGTAACATTGATCTCCAGAATATTAGATATCCTGACTGCCCTGTGCGAATGCCTCTCTATCCTCTAGCAGGTCATTTTTCCGGCAAATCTGCTATCAGATCTTTTTTTTATTCGAAATCGGATGTACTCAATAATTTAATTTGTTGCGTATTCGGCTCATCAGCACAGCAAGTGCTCTTGGGCGAATCAGGTACTGCCACGCTAGTCTACTGGCTGGAATGGCTTCAGCTTCAAAATGGAGGCCGCCTGTCTGTTGCTCTTCCCTCATTTTTCTGCGAAGAGACAGCATTGGCTATTCGGGATCAGGGCTCGCATATTGTTCTTCTGGAACTCTCAGAGGACTTGCAGCTAAGCCATGCATCCATTGATTTTGCTATCCAGCACGGGTGCAATGTTCTTATATGGCCCAATTATTTTGGCTATCGTTTGCGTAACCAAAATATTCTTAGAAAGGCCAGGGAGAATTCAATATTAGTCGTATTTGATGAGGCTCATACCTTTCCTCCCGCCCAGCCATGCTCTTATGAATTGCCACAGGAAATCACTCTCTTTTCGTTTGGTGTAAATAAGCCTCTTGCTGGGATCAGTGGTGGCGGAATGTACTTTCCTGATCCTGTCATGGCAAGCCAGATAAATAACTTTATCGAGAGCAAGAGAAGGTCGCGGAGGTCTACGTTTATGGCTGTCACGGACGACACTAAGAACGTAGTTTATACCCGGCTTCGGTGGATAAGCCCTCAATTTGCCTCCCTCATTCGTCCTAAGCACATAGCTAGCTCTGTGCCTCATATCTCTGATACTCCATTTCCAGCAATGAATCATTATCACAGCGAAGTGGCGGTTGCACGGTGGAGGTTGCGGCGTGAGACAATGCCTGCCCATTTAGAATATGTAGCAGTCTTACAGTCCGAGGTTCTGAAATTGTGGAGTACGTTTTCTGTGTCCATGTTGTCTCCTACATGTGATGTGCCTGCGATGTTTACAATCCGCGCTCCTTCAAAGATTCGTTATAGTTTATCTGAAGCATTGCGAGAGCAAGGAATCCAAACGGCGTGGCATTTCTATCCTCTGCACCGTCTTACTTCTTTTCAAGATTGTCCCAGGGAAGCAATGCCCGTGTCAGACCAGTTGGCAAGTGAAGTTCTGACCTTACCCTGCCAATGGGCACATACGATGCTCAAGATGACACCACTATATCTACTTCCCCAGTTCGCTAATATTTCATAATGCCACTTGGCTTTATGTGGACATGACAGCCCCTTTGGGATACGGCTTTTAATTTTTTTATGCAGGCTTGCCGGTCTCATCCAAAAACTTAAATAACCTCACTAACTGCAAATTCCCAAATCTTTTCGCTTCAAAAATCAAGAAGCCGCTGCAGTATCCAACAGCGTATCCATTAGCTGATGAACCACACCCTGGACCTGTTCCGCCAGGTCCAGAAACGACTCCTCGCCCTGGCCGGGTTCCTCAAAATCCATGCCGGGCCTCAGGCAAAACATTTTGTATGCGGCTTCAGGAAACATCTCAGATGCAATCTGCCGCTGAGCCTCCGTCATGCAGAAGATCACTTCGGCTTTCGCAGCAAGATCTTCTGAGAGCTTCTGCGTTCTGTGTCCCTGCATAGGAACTTTCAACTGCTCCAGGACTTCTTTGGCTTCTTCGCTGATTGGATTGCCGGGGGTTGCGGACAAGCCGGCGCTTACCGCCTGGATGCCAATGGAAGCAAGTGATTCCAGCGGGACCCGCAGACGGCGCGCAATTTCAGCATTGCAAATGGCTTGGGCAATAGGGGAACGGCTCCGATTGCCATTGCACACAAAAACAAACAGTCTTTGTGAAGCGCGCATGTGCCGGGGACGTATCAAATGAACTGCTTGTGGCTTGATAAGCATCCACACTTCATCAGAAAGTGAAAGGCCCAAAGACTCTACAGAATCAGCCGGCACATGGACGCGAAAGTCCGTACCGCAGTCAACCAGCACCTCTGCTCTTCCACGAGCGCACTCTATTTTCTTGACGCGTCCGGAAAGCACATTGCAGGCGCCAATCACTTTAGGCGGCTCAGCGGCCAGAAAAATCTCATTGGCGCGGATACCTACGTGGACGTGATCGCCTGGGGAAACACGCGTCAGCGGAACTTGAATCTGCGTGCGAGTCCCAGACAAATGGCAGGTGGTTGTTCCTTGTTGTTCATGCAGACCCACCACATCCGCATCCAGCAGGTTTTCAAAACCGGCAATCTGCACCATGGTTTCGCGGCGTGAAGCCGGCACCACGTCCATGGGAATGCCTTGCAATCCAATCCGCCCATGCTCCAGCGTAATGGCCCGGTCGCCCAGCGCGAATACTTCGTCATAGCTATGCGTAACATAGAGCATAGGAATTCGGCGGGCATTGTTCCATGCACGCAGATCATCAATGATGCTGGCTTTGGTATTTACATCCAGAGATGAGAGCGGCTCATCCAGCAACAACACAGAAGGCTCTGTCACCAGCGACCGTGCCAAGGCAATTCTTTGCTGTTCGCCGCCAGAAGTTTCGCGCGGCAATCGGTTATGCAGATGCGCAATCTGAAATGATTTTAAAATAGCGGCTACGCGCTCCTTGCGCTCCGCCACAGGCATCTTCCGCAATCCATAAGAAACATTTTCCTGCACAGTTAAATGCGGAAAGAGAGCCAGGTCCTGAAATACAAAGGCTACATTGCGTTTTGCAGGATCGAGACGCACCTTTTCCCTGGCATCAAAGAGAACTTTTTCACCCACAGCAATCCGGCCATTGTCCGGATCACACAAGCCTGCAATGCAGCGAAGAACTGTCGTCTTCCCAGCTCCGGAATGCCCCAGAAAAACTGTTACTCCAGGCTGGGCAGAGAAAGTCATATCCAAATGAAAACGGTTGTGCGGTCCTCCATAACGCTTTTGTATTTGCACAGAAAGCGTTGGTGCTGCTGATTGGCGCGAGGCTATTGGGAGTGTTGCAGAACTCATTTCGTTAAGCCTCCTGTGCGCTGGCAGCTTTGCCAAACGGAGTTACAACATCTGC
>DASRCD010000404.1:0-2248 GCA_035653315.1 Candidatus Angelobacter sp. | reverse complement strand
GGTCCATTTTTCAACGGGGCCTAAACTCTGAGCAGGCCTGCGGAGAAGCCACAGCGCAATTCCACACAACAGAAAACATGCTGCCGTGTTCGGCTTCATGGTTACCAGGCCGGGAAGAACGCTCATGAATTGCGGAAGCTGGAACCACCAGCCTATGAACACAATCAAAGCGGTAAAAACCGATGTTGCCGCGGCAAACATCACAAACTTGCCGCTGTTCCTGGCTTCTCTGGAATCCAGCATTTTGCCCGTCATTGATTTGCAGCCTGAGAATTGTTAAGCACCCGGGCTGCACCTAAGGTAAAGAAGAAAGTTGCGCCATGGCCGGCTACAGCTTCCGCCCATATCCTGCCACCATGCTTCTGGATGATTTGCTTGGTAATGGCTAGCCCAGCCCCAATTCCTTCAAACTCATTTTGTGGATGGAGCCGCTGGAACATACTGAACAACCGGTCGGCATACTTCGTGTCAAATCCCGTGCCATTGTCACTGATGAAAAATACTGTCTGGTTGTCTTTGTGAAGAATTCCTACTTCAACCATAGGTGCGGACTTGGTACGCGTGAATTTCACCGCATTCGCAAGCAGATTCGACAGGGCCTGCTTTAGCAGTGCGGAATCCCCATCAATGCACGGCAGGCTTGCGACTCTCCACTCAATTTTTCGTTCACTATTTTTACTCTCAAGATCACGGATGATTCCCCGCACCAGGATATCTATATCCAGAGGCTGCCAACTGAGCTTCTGCCGGCGTATCCGTGAAAGGCAGAGCAGGCTTTCAATCAGCACAGTCATTCTCTGGGCGCCTTCCTGGATGTTTTGCAGATATTCGCGGCATTTTGGATCAAGCTGCGGGCCAAAATCTTCCATCATGATCTGGGCGTATCCGCTGATGTGACGCAAGGGAGCACGGAGATCATGTGAAATTGAATAATTGAAGTCTTCCACTTCCTTTTTTGCTTCCATCAACTCGGCGGTTTGTTTTTGCAGGAGTTCTTCCAACTCGGCAATACGATCATTGGGAGTAAGTGAATTCGTCAAGGCAAAGTACCTACTCTCTGGCGAGGTTTTTACCGCTTCCATGACTAGACCTTCGTTTCATGCAGATGATTCACAGCAGGAAGAACGATAAAGAACCTGAATTCGCCGGTGTTGAACCGTATTATAGGGGCGAATTCCAAAATGGATTGCCGCTTTGCAGTAATAAGAAAATTTTTAATTAGTGGCCATTTGGAAGGATTGGTTCAGCGGGATATGCCAATGAGGGCAAAACTTCAATAGTCTTGCCGCAGACCAGAATAGGCACCAGTTGACCTGAAAGCCAGTCAGCAAACTGCCAGTACGCATTAGTAGTTTTTAAGAAGGCCGCTTCCGCAGACAGGGCTTTAGGAAGCGGCAAGATTATTCATGCTTGCCGTTCGCGTTTTCAATCTGCACAAATTGCCAGCCAAACCGGCCCTTGATGCAGAGATTGCCGTGCGTCACTGGATGGTCCAGTGGAGAAGTAACTTTTACGATCCTGTCATCCTGCTCATGCACCGTCAGGTCACAGCCCACGCCACAGTAAGGGCAGATGGTATCTGTCTTCTCCTGCCTGGTTTCGTCCCAGGTACCGGCTTGGCGCATGTCATATTCGGTCTTGAACATGAGCGCACCGGTGGGGCAAACGCCAATGCAGTTGCCGCAATACACACAAGCTGACTCCGGCAGTGGAACGTCAAACTCCGTGGCGATTCCGGCAGAAAAGCCGCGCCCTGATACCGCGATCGCGAAGGTATTCTGCGCATCCACGCCGCATGCTTCCACGCACTTATAGCAGAGAATGCATTTGGAATAATCGCGGACGTATAGATCATTATCAATCTTTACCGGCTGCTTCACTGTGGCTGCCGCGGGGCCAAAGCGCTCAGGATGCGCGCCGTAGCGTTCCATATATCCGGCAAATTGCGGGGCCGTGGAAATGTCCACGGATGAAGCCAGAAATTCCAGCACCATGCGCCGGGAAAGGCGCACACGCTCGGAATCAGTCTTGATCTTCATGTTCGGCTCAACTTTGCGCGAACATGCCGGGACCAGCGTGCGGGAGCCTTCCATTTCCACCACGCAAACGCGGCAAACATTCACCGGCGTAAGGCTCTCAAGAAAGCAGAGCGTGGGCGTATCGATTCCCAATTTGCGCGCGGCTTCCAGAATCGTGGAGCCTTCCGGAGTTGAAACCGGCTGCCCATCGATGGTGATCTCAATCATGC
>DASRCD010000403.1:0-2871 GCA_035653315.1 Candidatus Angelobacter sp. | reverse complement strand
GTGAGCGGAAGATCAGTCTCATGGGCAAAATAGCGCACCGTCTGCGGACGCCCATCTTCTTCCAGCACAAAGTCGTCTTTCGTAAGGTCGCGGATGATCTTGCCGTGCTTGTCGCGCACCGTTGCCGGCACATTCACCACTTTTACCGCGACAGAAAGTGTCGTCGTCTGATCTTGTCCGCCTTTTGCCGCGGGCTCTTGTGTTGCAGCGGGTGTGGCAGACGATTGCGCTTGCGCTGGAGGAGCCGATGACTGCGCTGATGCTGGCGTTTGCACAGGTGATGATAAACTCGCCACGGTCTCTGGCCGTAATTTAACTGCCGTTGCATTTGAATTCGGTGCTGTTGCTGGACTTCTGGTAGCGGGTGACGCTGTTTGCTGGCTCTTGAGCGCGGCGCACAAAAACAGCAGGCACACCGCCGGAAGCATGGTCTTTTTTACTGACATTGATTTCCCTCGCGCCCCGCGCCGGATTTGCCCCATGGCGCGGAACGCTGACATGACTAACCCTCTTCTAAAATGAGATCACATCACCAGCTCGTCCCAAGTAAAGAACCAGTAAAACCCTTGTAAAGAAAAGACCATGCTGGTCCGCGCTAGCTAACCATCAGGTACTTTGTTCCGCGATCACAGACCACCCATCAACTGATCTAAACCAATTCCGCTCGTGAATCTATGATTACTGATAGCCAATCTCCGTGTTCCTTTGTGTCCTCTGTGTAAAAGATTTTGTTCTTGACCGATATCCCAATCACCAGATGTCGACGCCTTTCTCCGCGCCTCCGCGGTGAGGTTTGGTTTTCAATTTAATACGCAGATACGCCGTTATTAAGAGGTACGTACTGGGAAGGAGGATAAGAGTTTCTGTACTGCTTTAAGATATGGCGGAGAGGGGGGGATTCGAACCCCCGATAGAGGTGTTAGCCCCTATAACGGTTTAGCAAACCGCCGCCTTCAGCCACTCGGCCACCTCTCCGTGAGGTTTGCGGCTGCATGTATTGTATCAGTGCTTGGGAATTTCCGGCAGCAGCCTTGTCTGAAAGCTCTTGAAAAGCCTTTTCCCATTGGTTTTAGCTTTGCTGATGAAAGCCTTTGAGAGCAGCTTTTCTGGAACGCAGGTGTGTGCATGTGGTCTATGCGTAGACTAGTCCGGAATGTGTCGTACGCGGCAACAGTTGGGTTAAATTCAGTCGGCGTCAGCTTGTTTTGGAAAGCCCTTAAACCAGAAGGCCAAATATCGATGCCGAAGGTAGGAGTTTCTTCTGCGCTCGCCTTTAGCTTGCTTTTATGTTTTTGGAATCGCTCGTCGGATGAGGTGGATTGATCTCTTCCGCATCACCGGGCAGTATCTCCCGCAACGCCCATTGAATCCTATTCACGGATTCCTGGATGAGTTGAATCTGCTTCACCTGTTCCGTGTATGGCGCATAAGAAATGGCCTGCAGCGCATTGCGAACGTGGTGGTTCATGGCGGAAATCACAGCCAGCTTCTTGCGTATCTCTTTTGAGCGCCGCTGCTCATAAGCAAAAGCCACCAGCCCGGCCAATACGCCCAGCACCAAATCGTCAACATAAACAGCCACGCCAGCGCCATGTTCATTTAAAATCCCCTGCAGCACGGCCCCCAGCACAAACAGTCCAAACCCCAGCAGAAAACTGAATCCCACGCGCTGAAACAGAGAAGGGACCTTTGGCGTTCTCGACATTCCTACATTATTCATGCAAGCTACTTTCCTGGGGCATATTTGCGCTATTCGAGCCAATGGCGCGTCAAGGGGGATTTCATGATAGCAAAGATGCTAAAAATTCCGGCATTAATTCTGGTTTGCCTGCTCATGCCAATCCTGGCCGGTTCCCAGGCGGATAGCCATCCGCAATACCAGGTCTTTGCCATCCGGTACGCCTCCATTCCGGACTTCCCGGTCAATGCGCTTGTTTCCGGCGCCGACCCCGCGCGCAAGCTCGCCATCGCCATGACGGTCTGGCTCATTCGCGGCAATGGCCGCAACATCCTTGTCGATTCAGGCTTCTATCGTCCGCAGTTCTTTAAGCAATGGAAGGTGGATGGCTTTATCAAGCCCTCTGACGCGGTGGCCCAGGCCGGCGTAAAGCCTGAAGAAATTACCGATGTCATTATCACGCACATGCATTGGGACCATGCTGACGGCATGGACCTCTTTCCCAAGGCGCGCATCTGGCTGCAAAAGGATGAATACACGTATTACACCGGAGAAGCCTGGCAGCAGCCCCGCACGCATGGTGGCATTGAGCCTGACGATGTTCTGGCCTTGGTCAGGCTCAACATGGAAGGCCGCGTTAGCCTGGTGAACGGCGATGCGCAGGAAATTCTTCCCGGGATCACCTGCTACATCGGCGGCAAGCACACGTTTCAATCGCAGTTTGTCACCGTCAGCACAAAATCAGGGACAGTGGTTCTCGCCAGTGACAATATGTACTTGTATGAGAACCTTGAAAAGCATGCTCCCATTGCGCAAACCCTTGACGCGGATTCCAACCTCCGCGCGCAGGACCGTATGAAGCAACTCGCCTCGTCGCCCCGGCTCATCATCCCCGGCCACGACCCCGCTGTTTTTGATAAATTCCCTAAAGTCAATGATCGTGTGGTAAGGATTGAGTAGGGTAGGGACCTTGCAACTGTAAAAGTTGAGCTCTACAACGTTAGAAGTTCAGCTCTAGGTTGTAAACAAAAGGCGACGATTCGGCCCGGTACTAGAGCGCGATTGAACTAAGCCTCCCCAGCCATCCCTGCCGGGGTTGCAGGGATGGACTGCGTTTGCTTTGCGTTCATTCTCGCGCCTGAATGATCATCAAGGCTTCTACTTCTTATTTCGTCTGCTTCAGCCCCGCAACA
>DASRCD010000402.1:0-5147 GCA_035653315.1 Candidatus Angelobacter sp. | reverse complement strand
ATAAGCAATAAGCTTGTTCGGATCAATCCGCACCTGATATTCCCGTGTGGGTCCACCGAAGGGATTTACGTCGACCACACCTGGTACGGACTTGAGGTTTTTTTCTACCACCCAATCCTCGAGCGATTTGAGCTCCATCGGATCGTACGCTGGGTTCGTACTCTGAAGCGTATAGAAAAAGATCTGGCCAACCGGGCTCCAATCAGTGCCCATCTGTGGGTTTACACCAGGAGGCAAATTGACCTGAGAAAGCCTTTCCAAAACGCGCTCGCGGTTTTCGAAATTAGTTGTATCCTCACCAAAAATCATTTCTACTGTGGAGAGGCCGAACAGTGACCAGGAGCGTACATGAACTACGCCTGGAATACCGTTCATCACGGTTTCGATCGGAATCGTTACCTGCTGCTCGATTTGCTCAGCCGAGATACCCGGCCACTGTGCGATAACATCAACGTAATTATTGGCTACATCTGGATATGCCTCCACCGGGAGCTGGTGAAAGGACACCACTCCCCACGCCAAAAGCAGTATCGCAGTTGAAATTACCAGAAAGCGATTCTTTAGCGCAAAATCTACGAGCCTACGAATCATTATTGGCTTACCGTATGTTCTAAATCGAGGGCATTTGCTACAACTTTCATGCCAGGCTTAATTCCTGCTAATACCTCTTGCATGTTGTTGGGGAGTAACTCTCCACCCACGACTTCTAGTCGCCTGAAATAACCATTTCCTATTGGTATATAAACCCACTGGCGGTCGTGTAGGTGCAAAATTGCTGTTGAAGGCACGGTGGCGTAGGTTTGCCGCTTTGGGCTATAGAAAGTTGCAGTGACAAACATTCCTAGGCGCAAAAAACCGGGATTGCGGATCTCTAATCGGACCTTCGCTGTGCGAAGGTTAGGATCCAGAATGGGGCTTATGTTGCTAATTCGGCCCTTAAGTAAGATGTTTGGATAGGCGTTGGCATGGATATCAGCATATTCGCCAAGTTGGACTTTGGATAGTTCATTCTCGTAAACATCGCAGAGCACCCAAAGATGAGAGATGTCAGAAATCGTAAACGGGCTCGGAGCAGACAAAGCCTGTACGCCGGCACCATTCGTAATTTCCTGATCTGTAATCACTCCCGAAACCGGTGCATACACATCGACAATCCCGCTAGGGCGCTCCGGATCGAGCCCCAGAAGTCCAAGCTGTTCTCTGGCAGTATTCAGCAGGATAACGTTGTCATCTTCTGCATTCTGAGCTATTTCCAGTGCACCTCTAGAAATCGCGCCATGCTCATATAAAACCTTGGCCCGATCCAGTTGTAATTTCGTTAATTGCTCGTTTTTGACTGCCTGCAGATAATTGGAGAATGCACCAGCTACATCTGAGCTCCTAACTTTGTAGAGAAGCTGACCTTTGTGTACCATGTCCCCTAACCGTGCATCAATTTCCACTATGCGGCCGGAAGCAAGTGATATCACAGGAACTTGTCGCGACACATCTGGACTCACGACGCCAGTTACTTCTAGCTTTGGTGACGCGGTATATTGTCCTGCGACAACTAATGGGAACTGTTCCGGGTGGTCGACCTTAAAGTGATTAAAATCCAGCTCTGGTATTACGACAGCACTAACTGGCCCGGTAATACTTGGACTTTCTTGATTGGCGCGAATACCTCGGTCACAACCTAGCAGCACTATACCTAAACTTAGGGTCACCCCTAGTAGAACTGAGTGATTCATTCACAGGACCTCCCTGCCCACCGCCATATTCATTTGCGCAGCTGCAATAAGGTAAGATCCAACAAGATTGATATATGCTAGTTGTGTATCTCTATATGATTTTTCGGCGTCAAGGTAATCAAGAAGAGAAGCTCCTCCATGTTGGAAGGCGAACGAGACTTGCTGACGAACTGCCAGGGCAAGCGGCAGATATTTTGTCTTATAAGGCCTTAGTAGATTAAGAGATTGTACAAGAGTCCAGTAGGCAGAATCGACATCATTATAAACTTGAGCTTTGGCAGCATCTCGTAATTGCTCACTTCGCTTAATATCAATCAGTGTTCGGGCTTTTTCTCCTTGATTCCTATCAAAAATTCGAAGAGGAATGCTGACACTTGCACCAATTGTATCGTAGGCATACGGATTGTTGGTCGAAGCATTATGAGTCCACCAGCCGCTAAACGTCGGATCCGTTGAGCCATTCGCAACGGCGAGTCGATAATTTGTATTGGCCAGCTCGACGGTCTGAATCGCTGCTTTTAAGTCTGGCCGCGTAGCGAGGGCAATTTGCCGGTACTCTTCGAGAGGCTTCAGTTCGTCGCTGTATTCAAATGGCCCAGTCACATCAAATTCCTCTATAGGCGTCTGTTCGTCATTTATCATGACCAATAATTGAATTTTGGCTGTTCTCAGGTTTACCAAGGCGGTTTGATAGTCGGCCTCAAATTGAATACGCTGCAGCTCCAAGCGGTTCAGATCTACCTGGGCAAGGTCACCCGCCTTGAAGCGCTCCCGATTAATTGTTAGCTCATGATCCCAATAATCTAAATTTTCTTTGGCGTTCTCAAGCACCGCTTTTGCTTGTAAAATCTGCACAAAGGCATTTCGGAGATTGAATATCAGACTGCGTTCTTGATCTTTATACTGCGAAATAGTGATGGCCGTTGTCTCCTTTGCGCTTTGGAGTCTCAATTCGCGTTTGTGATCCCGCTCATGTAAGTAGCTGACACTAGGCGAAAAAAATGTACCAGTAAACGGCTGCCACACCCCTCGATGAGGATATATTTGCGTTCCATCGGTTGAAAAGGTGAAGTCGGGGTTAGGGCGGAGATACGCAGTCACCTCTTCCGCTTGAGACTCATTAATGTTGTACTGGGCTGCCTTGAGTGTTGGATTTACCGCTTCAAACTTTTCTTTAATTTGCTGCCAAGTAAAGGGATTCGCAGAGAACACGGTAGCTGCAAAAAATTGCATTAGAAAACACAATGCTGCTATTCGACAGTACTCGATACGTAGTCCACAATTTCGAGGTCTCATTTTGAAGATTATTACTTTATGGCTTTTTAATGAGGCCTGACGACCTGCTTCTAGCTGACCGACTCTGAGGGTAGCGTATAGTCTTATACGGTTTCACCTGTCTTATGTCAATCTTGCCTCCAAACTGGGGCACCGTATAGTTAATCTTTCGATTAGCTTGGCTTACAATAAATCACGATAGTATTCGAGCGCCACCCGTACCAGCTGACTACGAGTGCGCACACCTGTTTTTGCGAAAAGTTGCTGGAGCGTGTTCTTTACCGTACTTTCTGAAACTCCCATTCGGGCGGCAATCTCCTTGTTTGCCAAGCCCTGAACTACAAATCGCAGCACCTCTGTCTCTCTATCGTTTAGTGCGCTACGTTCATGAAAATCTGGGTGGCCAGGGGTCGGTTCCTCAGTAATTTCGCCAATAATTGCCGCAACTTTAGGCCGCCCGCTACCCTTATATGTTGAGAACCAAACATTCGCAATAAACCATTCACCATTATCCCGATGTCCACGACACTGCATGGATGCCCGAAACTGAGGGCCTTCTTCCCGCCGCAGCGCGTAGTGCAATTCTGGCAAAAAGGCGGCAATCGGATGGCCAACCAAATGGCCATCACGGGGTGCGATCAGGTCGGTCGCCGCTTGGTTGGCCAACTCAATCAAACCCTCATCATTGATAATCACAATCGCCGCCGGACTCGTTTCGACCAAAATACGAAGTCGTTCCTGTGCCTCAAGGCTGAGCCGACGATTCCTGACCAGCTCGAAGACAAACAAACCGCAGCCGACGAGCGCCGTTGAAACAAAGGCTAGGCGAAAACCAGCTTCGGCCGGATTGAGTGCGCTGAATGCCTCGCTGAGGAGCGCACAACTGATACCTAGTATGACCAGAGCCCAGCGAGGGAGAAACCCCGCTGACAGCATTATTGGAAACAAATACAAAAAGCCTAAGGACCAATACGGTTTGGTCCACCAGTCCAGCGACGCAATTGCCAACACTAAAACAGCGCTGACCGTCAGCACAGGCCCACGATTGCGTTCCTCCCATATTCTCTCCAAGTGCCACATGGAAGTCTTAAGAACAGTATTATCTCATTGGACTTTGATCCAACCGAGACAACCAAAGTAGCTAGACAGGTCAATCCTTAGGCATCCGGGCTAATTTTCACATTCTTCCGGGCAAGCAAGAGAGTAATTCTTCAAGCCAGCCGAATGTCGCGATTTCACCCTACGTACCCTCTCTATAGAGAGATGAACTCAATACTAGAGAGATTAATGATTTTTTTTATGCTCACTCTGCTAGTAACTATCGGTGTCGGGCTCATATGGATGATACTTGACAAAATTGCGCTGATTGGCCGAAAGCGTCGCCTTAAAACCGGCAAAGGGCTATGCCCACTAGCGGAGCGTCGAGCCAGCAAGACGGACAAATAAAAGAGCTGCGAGCCAAATCCGATTCGGATAGCTCTGTCATTGCCTTACCATGTAGAGGCCTTTTATCGCTTAGTTGTATTGAATCCTTGACACTTAGCCAATCGAGCGTGTATACTTCGAGTGGAACGACCGTTCCTTGTTCACTCGCAAGAAAGGAGGTTTATGGCCGAAAGCGGAAATAGTCATAAGCGTGGGTTGCAAATGGATGCCGATTCGGCGGAACCTCCGTCTGTGAGAGTTTCCTGCCGTTAATCGCTTCTATTTAAACCTCGCTGTATTTGGGGGCTGTTTTTCTGATTCCCATAAAGCTTTTGGTGGTCCATTACTTTGGCGGATAGCCTGCATGGCCCAATCGCTACCGTATAGGAGCAAAGATCGCTAGCGTCTGCCATTGGTGCAAGGAGAAGTGTGTAGGTGAGCCATTAGCTTGATTGTTTCTCCAAAGGTTGCTTTTTGAAGTGCCCCAATTTGTCTGCAGGGTTTCAAAACTGGTATAAATCAGCCACCGCTTAATTAATCACCTTAGGTTGCGAAGCAATTGCGCTTTGCCAGGAAGGAGGAAAACTCGATGTTTGTTATGAATCGTTTACCCACAACCCTCTTGATCGGAACACTGGTAACTCTTGTTACAACTGCTTGGTCCGCTGACATAACAGGTCAGATATTCGGAACGATCCGAGATCCCGCAGCCAATTC
>DASRCD010000401.1:0-5946 GCA_035653315.1 Candidatus Angelobacter sp. | reverse complement strand
GCATACGTTTTGGACCAGCCATCCAGCATAATCACGCGGTCTTTCCAGCCGGGCAGCGACATCAGCGAGTGGTGCTTGCCTTCAAAAATCAGGCGGCTGTAAATCTCGTCGGAGAGCACCATAATGTCGCGGTCCCCAATGGCTGCGGCAATATCTTTAACGTCCTGCTCCGTCACCACGCTGCCGGTGGGATTGTGCGGCGAGTTCAGCACAATCAACTTGGTGCGGTCGGTGATCAGGTCGGCCAGCTCATTGGGATCAAGGCGGAAGTCTTTTTCTTCGCGCATCTGCAGCGGAACTGGCGTGGCGCCGGTAAAGTTGATCAGCGACTCATAAATCGGGAAGCCGGGATTCGGATAGATAACTTCATCGCCTTCTTCCACCAATGCGGTAAAGGTGAAATAAATGGTGGGCTTGCCGCCAGGAACAATCACAACTTCATCCGCGGTTACCGGAACGCCATGGGTCTTTGTCACCTCTTCCGCTACGGCCTGGCGCAACGCAGGCAATCCAGCGGAAGGCGTGTAATGCGTGTAGCCCTTGTGGATGGCATCAATGCCGGCCTCAATCACATTGGCCGGCGTGTCAAAGTCCGGCTCGCCGATCTCCAAATGGATAATATGGCGGCCCTGCGCCTCTAGCGCGCGTGCTTTGGCAAGGGTTTCAAAAGCGGTTTCGGTTCCCAGGCGGGCCATACGCTTGGCCAGCCGCAGCTCTGTTGGAGTGATGACTGTGCTCATGATTTTATAGATGCTCTTTATTCGTTGACTGCTTGTTCCTGGCTTTGTGATCGCAATACGTGCGCCACGGTGTAAGGAACGCGTCGTGAAGGTTCCTGGAAGTTTCGCACTTGCAGGTCGCCCAAAAGTCCCAATGCCAGCATCTGTCCGCCAAAGACGATCAAAACAGCGGAAGAGATCAGCAGAGGCCCGTGCTCTCCCATAACGCTGGCATGCCAGATCAGCTTGGAAACCATCAGCCAGAAAGCCACGCCCAGGCCGCCCAGCAGTGAAAGCATGCCCACCGTGCCAAACAGGTGCAACGGGCGGTACATATATTTCAGCAGGAAGCGGATGGTGATGAGATCAAAGAAGACCCGGAATGTGCGTGAGATGCCGTAATGCGAATTGCCCTTGGGGCGAACAATGTTTTTGATGGGGATTTCGCAGATTGAAGCGCCATACCATGAGGCCAGAGCTGGAATGAAACGGTGCAGTTCACCATACAGCGGAAGCTGCTGGATGATCTCACGGCGATAAGCTTTATACGTTGTGCCAAAGTCGTGGATCTGCACGCCGCTCAGTTTTGACATGGTCCAGTTGGCAATGCGGGAAGGCAGGCGGCGCATCACAAAATTATCCACGCGCTCTTTGCGCCAGCCGCTCACAAGGTCATACCCCTGTTCCAGCATTTCCAGGAATTTAGGAATATCGTCTGGGTCGTGCTGCAGATCGCCATCCATGGCGATGAGGTATTCGCCCTGTGCGTGGGCAAAGCCTGCGGCCAGCGCGGAAGTCTGGCCAAAGTTGCGGCGTAGCTTCACCACCACCACGCGGCTGTCAATGGTCACAATTTCGCGCAGCAGCTTGTAAGTGCGGTCAACGCTGCCGTCATCGACAAAAACCAGTTCAAATGTGTCACCAGTCGCTTCCATGACGGCCTTCAGCCGGTCATAAAGCGCGGTCACACTCTCTTGCTCGTTATGGAAAGGAACTACAATCGAATACTTCGGCATCCCACAAAGATTATACATCCGGCTTTTCAGGGCTGGGCAGCAGAAATTTGGAAAAAGTTCCCCTTATTGGCCATGGTAAACAGGTGCCGGAATGGGCATTTTGCTTTATATGAGGTTAACTGGATCTCGATGCCCTTTCCTCTTCCCGGAGCGGTTTAAACGCCATATAACGCCAGTGCTGGATTCCCCCTCTGGCCTGACATCTTTTGTCTGACGCAATCTCATCTATGCCCTAAACCAGACATCCAAAGGAGCAGTCAATATGACCTTTCCCAGCACTACCCGCAGTCGCGGGGAGCAGGAAGACCAGTTCACTTCAAGCATTGAATCCCAGACCGCACAAATACCTTCCACCGGTTACCTCGGCGCCGCTATCGCTTCCATGGCGGCTTCCGCTGTCTTAAAAATTATGGGAAAAGATGATTGGGCATTATTTGTGGGGCAATGGGCCCCTTCCTTCCTGATCATCGGCGTTTACAACAAGTTAGTGAAGCAGCATGGCTCTGACGCTTTCAGCCGGGCCGCTTAATCCAGAATGGCGCGACGGCAAACAATCCGTCGCGCAGTTCTTACCCGTGCTATTTGCCAGTCCCTGAGTATTTGGCTTTGATCTTCACCGTGCGGTCCAGTTCATCCACTACTTCAAGAATTTTCAGCTTCAAGTCTTTGTCCAGCGGCGTGGTTTGCAGGAATTCATGCACCTGCCTTTGCGCCGCCTCGGATTGTTGCCCGCCAATGAATGAATTCAGCCACGCCAATAAGAAAAATATTTTGCGATCATGCTTTACCTGCGGCAGGGCAGCCAGGGCAGGAGCAAGATAAGGATAAGTAAGTTGCGACTGGTTCCAGTAATTGAAGCTGCCCAGGCTCTGCTCAATCCAGTCTTCCGGACGCGCAGCATTATGCAGGTATTCATCAAAATACTGCTTCTTGGTAGCTTCATCCGGGCGCGCGGCCGCAGCCATGTAGGCATATTTCTTGCCGTCGCCGGAAGGATCGCGCTTTTCTTCCGCCGCAAGCACCGTTGCGGCATCAGGATCATTCAATGCGACCAGCGTTTCAACCATGTTCCAGCGGTCCAGCGGACGCAGCTCCACACCGGGAACTGTGAGCTTGCCATTGAGCATGTCTTTCAACTCGTTTCGGGCTTGCTCAGTTTCAACCACGCCACGCAACGCGCGGAACCACGTGATCCGCATGTCTTGCGATTGCGAGTGCAGCATCTGGTTTGTGGCAAGTGTTTCAAATTTGGGCACAAGCTGCTGGCGAGTTGAGGCCGGCACATAGCGATGCAGCGCGCCAATCGTGCGGCCGATGATGCTTTGGGCCAAAGACTCATCTTTTTCCGCAGGAAGCAGGCGCAATGCCAGATCAATGTACTCGCGCGGGTCCATTTCGGCTTCGCGGACAGAATCCCACAGCGAGCCCCAGAGCAGAGTACGCTCAAAAATGTCATTGATGCTTCCGAGGCTCGCCAGCACAGCCTTACGGCTCTTCTCATCCAGAAGAAACCGGCCGTAAGCGTAGTCCTGATGGTTGGCGAAGATGTAATCCGGGCAGCCGGAGTGGACAATCGGTCCAGATTTGCTTCCTGTTAGTGAGATTCTTTGCGTGGAATCCTTGCCACGTTCGTGAATCAGCATTTGGGCCGCTATCGGCCAGATGACTCCTTCATTGAGCACATCATGCTGCCTTATATCAATGGTGGCTTGGTGCTGGCGATCATCACAGGCAAAATGAACATCCACCTGGGGCATGCCGCGACGTTTGATCCATACATCCGCCCACTTACCCAGCGGCTTTTTCGAGGTGCGCTCAAGCGCGTGCACCAGATCATTCCATTCCGCATTGGCGTAAGCATGCTCTTTCAGGTAAAGCCGAAGGCCATCGCGGAACTGGTCTTCACCCACTACAAACGCAAGCTGCTTGATCACGCCCGGAGCTTTGGAATAAACAATTGCCCCATAGGCTGACTTGGCGTCTTTTAAGTTCGGGATGTCCTGATAAATGGGTGTGGTTCCCTGTGTGGAATCAATAGCATACGCGGCAGGCTTAATTGCCTGGTAGAAGCGCTTCCATACATTCTCATTCGGCTTGAGGGAATTCAACGCGTGATATGCCATATATTGCGCAAAGCCCTCTTTCAGCCAGAGATCGTCAAACCAGCGCATGGTCACAAGATCGCCGAACCATTGGTGCGTAAGTTCATGCAGCAGCAGAATGTCACGATTCAGGTGGTCACTCTGTGTAGGCGCTGTGCGGAAGAGAATTGACTCTTCCCGCAGAAACGTTGCGCCGGCATGTTCCATGCCGCCATAAGCAAAGCCGGGAATCATTACAAGGTCATATTTTGGGAATGGAAACGGCTGGGCAAAATAATCAGAAAGATACTTGATGCCATCAGCGGTAATCTGCTGCACGGCGGCAGCTTCACCTTCAGCTTTTTGCAGCTTTGACTTGCGTACATAAAGCCCAGGAAGTCCCGGTGTGTCATGCACTTTCTGGAAAGGTCCTGCGGCAAAAGCAAACAAATAGGAGCTGATAGGCTTGGTCTCAGCGAATTCAATGCGATGAATGCCGCGAGCGCCTTCACCCATCTTCATCACTTCTTTCCCTTCGGAGTTTGAGATCACGGTCCAATCCTGGGGAGCGGTCACGGTGAGCTGAAACTTTGCTTTTAGATCCGGCTGGTCAAAGCAGGGAAACGCCATGTCCGCGTCCATGGGAACAAAGAGAGTGTAGAGATATTCGCTGCCATCGTCCTTATCTTCAAAGCGAGTGATGGCCTTTCCCGCAGGCGCGACTGGCGCAATCAAATCAATCTCCACCGCGTTTTCACCCGGCTTAAGATATTTGCCCGGCAGCTCAACGTGTCCATTTTGGATCACGGGTGGCGCAATGTGTCCGTTAACTTCAAGAATGGTGATTGAGCCTTCACGAAAGTCGAGCCACTCAGAAGGCACGGCACCTTCGCCTGCATTCAGCACAAACCTGACTCCTTCATGCCCAACGACGGAATCATTTTTAGGGCGAAGGTTATAGGCAATTTGATAGCGCACATCTTTAATCTGTTGGGCACGCTGGCGGGCGAATTCGCGAGGAATGCCTTCCGGCGCCTGGGCAAAAGTTACGATGGATGCAACACACAATAGAAATGCGATACAGAAAACGCGGGCTTGATTCAAAGATGCCGCTCCTCAGGCAATAAATTGCCACCAAGAATATTAAAACCATGAATTTTACCGCTGCGAAGGAGCTAATGGGCAGCGGCCGCCGCCTGGAGCTTATTAGCTTTCAGGACCATCAGCATGCCAAGAGCGAAGCTGCATGGAATGAACCAGAAGAAAACAACCAGGAAGACAGCGCCCGCAAATGCATTGAGAAAAATTGGTAGATAAGGACCAGATGTATGGGGGCTCTCAAGATAGCTCCGGAATTCAAAGACTGCGCCAACGGCCATACTGATGGCTGCGTTCAGGATCATCCAATATGCGCTCAGACGAGGGGCAAACCAACTCACCAGAACCGCTGGAATATTCAGACGAAAAGCAAACCAGACAAATATCCAGGTCCAGACTGATTCATGTTCTCTAAACGTGAACGTAAACCCTAAATTCATAAAACAGGCCCATGGAATGATCAATAATGATCCCAGCAGGCTTATGCTTCTGGTCTGGTTCCAGTGAAATCGCATCATTTGTGTGCAGAAGTATAAAGCTTATTCTTTCTGTTTCCACCCGTGACCTGATACCCTCTTCTGTTTCCGGGAGAAATGTCATGCATCTTAAGGCCGTTCGGCTGTCGCTGTCCTCCGTGTCTCCGCGCCTCCGTGGTGGAATCTTTCTTCTGGTTTTTGGATTGAGCTCCGTTCTAGTCCATGCTCAGTCTTCCAAACCGCTGGATGACAAACCCTGGGATCTTGGCGTTTGGGCAGGCGGTGGGGTCAGCGTTCCCGGCGGTACGAAAGACACTCATGCTGCGGACGTAGGTGTGCGCTTGGGGAAGGTGCTCACCGGCGACCATTTTGGCAGCTTTCTGCGCGGCAACTTCGAGTGGTCCGCCGACCTGATTCCCCTGTATTACATCTGGCAGCCATCCCCAGCTTTAAATGCCTATTCAGCAGCACTCAATCCAGTGAACTTAAAGTGGAACTTTACCCGCGATGAGCATGTTGTGCCTTACCTGGAACTCGGTGGCGGAGTGCTCTTCAG
>DASRCD010000400.1:0-7981 GCA_035653315.1 Candidatus Angelobacter sp. | reverse complement strand
GATCAAGAGTGAGCACATGCAACAGAGATTTCTTTGCGCCTTGCGCATCGCCGCACTCAATCTGCACCTGCGCCAGATTTGACCACACGTCCGGCTGGTTTGGCTCCAATTGCGATAAAGCCAGATAATCTGCCTGCAGGTCATACTTCATATGGCGGCGTTCGTGAAAGCGCGCCAGCGACCCGATCTGTTCGCGATCATCACTCTTTTCCGCGACAACGGATGCAGCCAGCCTGGCGGCATCATCGAGCAAGCCGATCCGCTCATAATCCAGCGCGAGACGGGATCGCAACCAGAGTGGCGCCGGCCATTGCTTTTCCAGGGAGCGTAATTCAGGTAGCGCGGCAGAGCGCAGGCCAAGATTTATATAAAGCTGCGCCTGCTGCTCACGAACTACAAAGTCGTCAGGCGAAGAAGAGATTGCTGTTGCCAGCAAGTCGCGGGCTTTTTCCAACTGCTGGCGGCCCACATAATAGGTAGCAAGCTGGAGCTTCAGTTGGGCATTCTCTGGTTCCAGGGCCAGCCCAGAGTTGAGCGCCGCAAACTTGCGCAAGGGATCGTCAGTAAATTCAGCAACACGCTCCCAGCGTGCGGCACTGGGCGCCAGATGTGCTGCCTGCTGCATGTGGCCGGCCGCGCCCGCATCCCCGGCAATGTGTTCCAACTCAGCTAAAACTTCAAGATCATTTGACTTGGTCAGCTTTAAACTCTGCTTTGCTTCCGCAAGCATGTGTTCGCGTAATTCCGGCGTGGCATACCAATGCTGTGCACGAGGTTGCAGCGGATTCTTGAAAGAACGCAGATCATCCAGAATTGCCTGCGCTTCAGCTTTGATTGAGTCTGCCTCTATCGGATCCCGAAGGATGCTCTCCAGCATGTGCTGGACTTGGGGCCGATCGTCCACATAGTCGCGCAGCAGGCGCACATGTTCCAGGGCGATCAGCTTTTCGAACCTGGTAGCTGTTGTCCATTGGGACTGGAGGTGCTGCAACTTTAGATCATAGGGATTGCGAGGTTGCGCATGGAGCGCCAGAAAAGACGCAAGAAGACAAACCAGCGGCATGTGTCGCAGCGGGCTACGCATGTCATTCTTCCGGGAACACTTAACTCGGGGGAGGAATACGAATGCCCCAGGCGGCTGTTTCACCGCCCAGGGAAAATCGCAAATCAATCCTGAGTCGCCCTTCCTCCTTCGACTCCGTTTCCCCCAGGTTTTAATCTGCCGGCGCCGGAGAGGCGAACTAACTCTTCGTGATTGGGTTAAGGTGCAATCAGTATCAATCTAGTTACTACTTCCGGCCATTCATCGAAAGACCTAAGGGGCCGGGTAAATACACCTTAGGGCGGCGGAATTTGGCTGACATCTCCCTGTTACCCCAGTTCATCTGACTTTGAGATTAGGGGCGTCTGCCATGTTTCGCTTTGCTCTTTCATTTTGTCTGTCTGCTGCCTGCGCCGTTTCACTGGCCCAGGCCGAAGACCTGCACTTGCAGGAAACCGGGTCAGCCGCAGTGCTTTTGCATTCAACGTTCGCGCATGGCTATCGCCACGGTTATGAAGAGGGCTATCACGCGGGCAATGCGGACATCAACATGGGGCGTTTGCCTCGGGCCAAAGGCAAGGAAGATCGTGGGCTGAGTACCGGCTACTCTTCCCGTTACGGCTCGCGCAAAAGCTTTGAAAAGGGCTTTCTGGCAGGCTTAAAAGCTGGTTATAGTGATGGTTATCTTGGCCGCAACTTCCGCGCTGTGGCAACCATGCGCGCAGTAGCAACGGCACTGGATGATTTGTCTTTGCCAGCAGACCCCAAGCACACATATTTTGACAGCGGTTTTTTCTCCGGCTACAACGATGGATTTGCGCGCGGTGGTTCCGGCAACTCACATACCGCGCAAATCGACTTTCACCAGGTGGGCTGTAGTCAGTTTCATCCGACGCACAAGGAAGATATTCCCGCCCAGGGAAGCTACTGTGAAGGGTACCGGCGCGGCTTTGCGCTGGGCCATGAGGATGGCTTTGTGCTTCGCCCGGAGACCGTACAAATGGAAGCAAGCAAGTAACCCGGTTCTCTCCTCACATCTTGCACTTCGACTTCAGGACATGTACCCTGCTAAGAAATGGGCTTGGGCTGAGGTTCATGATACTTTCAGATCGGGCGCACCATTTTTTGCTTACAATGCACATATCACACGCCACGGTCTCGGAAGGAGTATTGATGAAAGCAGGAACATCAAAGAGAACAATTCGTATAGCAGTGGTTGAGAGCGATCCCCTGCGGTTTATTGGATTGAAATCTTTGTTTGATACGGAAACAGACCTGGAACTCGTTTCCTGTAGCTTGGCGGAATTAGGTCCGCGAAAAGATATTGATCTGGTATTGCTTGGAACGCGGGCCGGGCAGAACCTGTTTGACGTCATGGCCGGACTGAAAGCAGCGCGCCCCGACTTGCGCATTATTGTTACCGGCAGCGGCGCGGACGACGAAACCATTTTGAAGGCGCTGGCAGCGGGAGCAAAAGGGTACGTGGATGAAGCCGCTTCACCGGCAGAATTCATCATGGCCATGCGGAATGTCCATCAAGGTTCGGTTTGGGCCCCACGGCGCGTGCTCTCCATCTTTATTGAACGCGTAACCTCCTCTCCGGGCCGCATTTTCCCCGCCGGCAGAGTAACCTTTACCGATCGAGAAAAGGAAGTACTGGAACTGCTGGTGGTGGGCCGCTCAAACAAAGAGATCGGCTCTGTGCTGGGCATTGAAGAACGCACGGTGAAAGCCCACGTGGCAAAACTGATGCGCAAAGTCGGAGTGCAAAATCGTATAGCGCTTTCCGTCCATGCCATCACGCACTCGCTTGTGACATCTTCAAAATAAATTCAACGCAAAGCTTTTAAGCCCGGTGAGAAATTGCCGGGCTTTTCTTTTTAGGTGCCGTTAATAGAGCGTATTCAGGAACTGCATCTCCCTAAGTACATGTCCCAGTTGGCATTTCTCAAGAGAACCCCAGTTACTTGCCGGTAAAAGCAGACAGGTGGATACTCTACTCACCTACCACAGAACCTGGGAGACGGGGTTGGATACGGTCACGAGGGTCACCATATCCAACCCTTTATTATTTTCCACAACTCTGGATCGCTCTCAGCCGCTAAAATCATTTTGAGGAAAATCATGAAATCATTGCTTCGTGTTGTGCTGTTTGCACTCGGGCTCGTCAATATGGCCTTTGCTTCAGAAGCCGCCGCCAACCGGCTGCAGGATGCTGCCACCGTACTGAATGACATCATGGCAACACCCGACAAAGGCATACCCTCAGAAATCATGGGCTCGGCAAAATGTATTGCCGTGATCCCTTCGTTGCTTAAAGGCGGTTTTGTAATAGGCGCCATGCATGGCCGAGGAATGGCCACATGCCGCCTTGCGAACGGCTGGAGCGCTCCTGCGCCGCTTACCACCACGGGCGGCAGCTTTGGTTTCCAAATCGGCGGGCAGGCCGTGGACGTAATCATGGTGGTGATGAATGATCGAGGCATGCAGGCGCTGCTGACCAACAAATTTAAATTGGGCGCGGATGCATCCGTAGCCGCGGGCCCGGTGGGCCGCCAGGCGGAAGGCTCAACTGACTGGAAATTAAATGCGGAAGTCCTTACTTATTCCCGCGCGCGCGGCTTATTTGCCGGAGTGAGTTTTAATGGCGCGGTCATCAAGCAGGATGAAGACGCCACCGGCGAGCTTTATGGGCGCATGATTGATTTCAAAACCATCCTGACCGGATCTGTGCAGATGCCCAGAGGCGCGGACAGCTTTCTTGCTGCTGTACGCAAGGCCGCAGGCGGTGATACAACGCCTTCCAGCACCACGACGAGAAGCCCAAATCCGCCGCCACCATCTCCTGCGCCGGTGAATCCGCCGCCATCCACGCCTACTCCTGAAGCTACACCTATACCGACTCCCGCAACTGAGCCTTCTCCTGCTGCGGAGCCTACACCAGCGGCATCGCCAACTCCTCCTTCACAGCAGGCGAATGGAATGCTCATCAACAATCACTAGCTCAGAGCATGATGGAATTAGATTTGCAGTGTCACTAGAGAGGCGCTAGAGTTTCAGCTAAAAGCAACGGGAGCTATTACGCTCCCGTTTTTTGTTGCATATAGACTTGATGATTTTAGTGCTTATGTGTGTGTGGCGTGGCCTCTTTGTGATTGTGCCCGCCCTGCATGTGTTCGTGTTCTTCCGCCTCTTCGTTAAAAATTTCAGGCGTTCCCAGGCTGCCTTTTGCCGGCAAGTGACGGATGAAGTGGACCATGTTCCACATTTCTTCATCCGTAAGAATGCCTTTCCAGCCGGGCATGCCGGAAGGGCTGACGCCATTCGCGATGATCCACTTTAATTGTCCATCTGTATAGTCTTGAATGTCTTTTGTAGAGAGATCGGCCACAGGCGGGTCCATTTTTGCTGCAAATGGGACTCCCGTACCCTGTCCATCCAATCCATGGCAAATCTGGCAATGATGTCCAAAGTGCTCCTGGCCTTCTTTTGCGGCGTCAGCGGAATACGCAATTGGATTTTTATCGTCTTTGCCGCCGATGGTTACCTCATGCTTAACTTCATTCACCACTTTGCTTTCCGTGCTGCCCGGCGTACCGGCTTTGCAGCCGCAAATTGCCAGAATGCAGGTTATTGCCGCGAATGACTGCAGAAGTTTCATTAGTCGTCTCCCTCGTATATTTTTAGAAGTTCTGAATCAGGATTCCCGGACGAGAAACTCACGCCTATATTGTTTGGAGTCCGGACGGCAGAGTTGGTTGCGTCGGTTTGAAATATTTTCCCTGCGATGATACCGTCCCAATTTGTCCTCATTACGGCACAAACTGGAATATTTTCCCGTATGGCTTCTGGCCAAAAGCATTGGCGCAATACCGCGCCCCGTGGCACGCTGGTTTTGCCAAAGCATTGGCATGTTTACATATGTGGCGCACCGGCGCTTGCGTGAAGTTGGTTTGCGTAACCTTGATCTGGCATTTCCGGAAAAAAGCCGTAAAGAAAAACTGCGCATCCTCCGCGGATTGTATAAGGGCCTGGGCCGGCAACTGGCGGAGTTCATTTTATTCCCGAGGTACACAAAGAGCAATGTTTCGCGCGTAGCCGTTTATGACGGATTTGAAAATTTTGCTGAAGCGCGGGCACACGGCAAAGGTGTTCTTTTTCTTACGGGCCATTTTGGCGGCTGGGAAATCGGTTCTTTTGTGCATTCATTGAATGGCAATCCAATGAACATTGTGGTGCGTCCGCTTGATAATCCTTATGTGGACGCTTTTGTGGACCGTTACCGCACGCTCCATGGCAACCGCACATTTGGCAAAGGTGACTTTGCCCGTGGCCTGCTGACTTCCATGAAACGGGGAGAAGTGGTGGGCATATTGATGGACACAAATATGACTCCGCCACAGGGATCGTTCGTCGATTTCTTTGGTACTCCTGCCTGTACTGCCACCGGAGTAGCGCGCATCGCCCTGCATACCGGCGCTGCTGTGCTTCCTGCCTTTACCATCTGGGACGAAGATTTGGGTAAGTACAGAATCCGTTTTGATCCTGCGCTGCAATTAATAAGAACAGGTGATTCTGAGGCCGATGCAATTACCAATACTGCGCTTTTCAATAAAGTGATTGAAAACTATGCGCGTAAATTTCCTGAGCAGTGGTTGTGGGTTCATCGGCGCTGGAAGACGCGACCGCCGGGAGAGCCTTCTTTGTATCAGCGCAAATCCAGGAAATAAGGAACCGCATGGCAGAGCCGGGGGCGTGCCGGCGCTCAATTACCTTGCTGGCTTGTCTGTATCCAAGTTTGGTGTTCTTAAAGCGCGCAAAACCTGCGAAAATAGAGATATGGCAATCGTTGTGGTGGGCGGACATTCGCGTAGCGTGGGCAAAACCAGCGTAGTTGCGGGCTTAATCGCAGCGTTGCCGGAATTCAACTGGACTGCCCTGAAAATTACACAATTTGGCCATGGCATCTGCTCGGCTGACGGCAAGCCGTGCGATTGCGATACCGGAGATGACCATTTCCGCGCCTTGAGTGAAGAGAGAGACCTGAGCGGCGAGAGTGATACTTCACGGTTTCTGGTTGCCGGTGCGAAGCGTTCCTTATGGGTGCGCACGCGTCAAGGCCGTTTGGGTGAAGCCATGCCGGACATCCATAGAAAGATTGCCGGAGCAGAGAACGTGATCATGGAATCGAACAGTGTGATCCGCTTCCTGAAGCCGGACCTTTACCTGACTGTGCTGGATGCAGATACGGAAGACTTTAAGGATTCAGCCCGGGAATTTCTTGATCGAGCCGATGCGGTAGTGCTGCACCAATCCAATGGCCGGGCAAAGTGGAAGACCGTATCCATTGAGGCGCTGGCAGGGAAGCCAATCTTCAATATCCAGCCACCACCCTATGTGACAGAGGAAATCGCGGAATTTGTGCGGGAAAAGCTAAGCTCCAGGGCGATGGCGATTCCTTCCGCCAGCGAATCTGAACAGAAAAACCAGAACCTTTAGTTCACCTGGCGTGTCCGCAAACCTATGCGGCCGCGGATTGCACTCCACCTTCCAAGCCAATTTTTGCGAATGTGATATTCAGCAGGTGCCGGCTGAGAAGAAGCATGAAAAATTCAGTGGTTTGAATGATGGACGAAAGACTGGCATGCGAAATTCCCGCATCTTCCAACTGTGCGGATGAAAGCTGCAATGGCCGGGGCAATTCTGCCACCAGCCCCAGCGCCGATTGCTGCATCCCGATGCGGGTCTGCTCATAGAGCGGGCTCAACAGCACTGGTTTAAGGCTGCTCCAGTATTCGCGCAGGAAATCAGGCCAGCGGCCAAAGTTGATGTAGCTGGTGTTGAGGAAAGGCGCGCCCATGGTCTTTTTGATGTCTTCGTAAATTTTCTGTGTGTCGGGCGGCGCGTGCTTCTCATCGACCAAAACCGGGCGCCTGGGATGAACAGGATGCACCGCCGGCACCGTTCCGGGCCTTGTGGCGTTACTGGGATTTTCCAAAGCTTGTATCTGTGCGGCAGAGATCAGCAGCAGGACGGAATTGTTATAGACGTAAAGGTCAATGGTGTCCCGCAATTCTTCCTGAGCGCCAATGCTGAAGTCTAATTCCTCAACCTTGCGGCTGAGGTCAGGAACATTCATGTAGTTGTGGACGCGGGTATAAGCCTCGGCTGCAATGCGCTCAGCAGCGTCAAAGAACTCATTGGTTTCCAGCACTGGCTGGAGCGCTCTCCAAAACATGATGAAGTATTTTGGATAAGGAGCGAATGCCTGAAACATGGTGTTGACGTAGGGGATTCCCAGCGCACGCTTGATTTCCTGGTAAATTTCCAGAATTTCGCCTTTAGCCTCAGTTTCCGGCAACAGTTGGACGTTCTGTTTCTTCCAGGCCATGTCACTAGGATGATGGAAAAGGCCCGTAAGGTGACCCAGCGTGGGGAGCTTTAAAGAAAAAGGGAAGAAGGGGAGCCGAGATTGCAATGGTCCTGGTGCAGCTTCAAAACTGTTTACCTCATGGTCCCGGGAACGGCTGGAGGGTCTCATCTAGGTCCTGTGACCGGGGGCATGGGCTGCTCGCGACGTGGTCCTTCCGAGCGTTTCTGCGTGCCTTCCGAGTCTGGTTCGCGCACAAAGCTGGCATTTTTTGGCGGTATTCCACGTACACCTTTTTTCAGATTTTTAAGCACGTCATCCTTATCAAGGTTGTAGTCGCGGGAAAGCCGCGTAAGAGCCAGGGTGACTATATCAGAATGATGTATGTCTTCAGTACCCTGAATTTTCTTGATATCGAGCCATATCTTGTGCACCAGGTGGACGTCTTCCGTCTTCATGGTGGGTGTGTGCGGACCAATGCGGTAGGTTTCCACCGTGGAGTCAGGACGGACAAGCTGGAACACAAATTGCCGCTTTGGCTCCAGCATGGCCTCCCAGGCCTGTCCCAG
>DASRCD010000399.1:0-8667 GCA_035653315.1 Candidatus Angelobacter sp. | reverse complement strand
TTGGTTCGCTCATCTCCGGCGTGGGTTCTACCTTTCAACCGGCAAATCTTTTCTGGTTGTTCCTGCTGATTGTTTTCACGTCATTCGCTTTCATTACCATGATGTTCCTGATGATGGTCCGCATCAATGATCCGTTGATTCCGCGCGCCATCTTTGGCATCCTGAACACACTGCTCTATTTTCCCAGCGGCGCTATCTATCCCATACAGGCATTTCCCAAGTGGCTGCAATGGATCGCCTGGATCGATCCTTTCAGCTATTCCGTGCATGGATTTAAAGCAGTATTGCTCAAAGGCGTGGGATTGGCTGCAATCTGGCCTGACCTGCTGTATCTTAGTTTGTTCGCCTTTGCAGCCTTCGTTTTTTCAACATTACTGTTCAAACGCACTCTTTAAGGAACTTCTATGGCACTGATGGATGCAAAAGAATACGATCCGCGCCCGGCACAGCGCTTAAAAAGAATTATTGCAACTGCCGTGCTCGTGGTGGTGGCGCTGGCGGCGTACTTGTACTTCACCCGCTATAACTCTGAGAAAAAGGTGGTCGACCATTTTTTTCAGGCGCTGGAGCAAAAAGATTTTGATAAGGCTTACGGCATTTATCAGGGCGATCCCGACTGGAAGCAGCATCCGCAAAAATATTCCAGCTACAACCTGGGCCAGTTTACGCTCGATTGGGGGCCTTCCGGCGAATACGGCCCCATTTCCAGCCATCGCATTGACTGCGCGCTGGAACCGCCGAAAAAGGATTTTATTGAGGCCAGCGGCGTGGTGGTGGTTGTGACCATCAATAACCGCGCAGAGCCAAAATCCATGTGGGTGGAAAAGAAGAGCAAGACAATTACGGACTCCCCGGTAAGAGTAGTGTGCCGGGGGCAGCAGCAGTAAAGAAATAGATCATTGCGGCGCGGGCGCTGGGGCTTGTTTCAAATCAACGCCCAATTCTGCCAACTTTTTTCTAACCCAGTCATTTTTAGGATTTTGTTGCAATGAGAGTTTGTAAAAGCGAATAGCCTCCGGGCTGTTCCCTTGCTGAGCATAAGCTCGCGCCAGCGCTTCAAGCTGGTTCCATGGAGGCGGATACCGTTTTTGATCTTGCAGAAGAACGGTGCCGGCATCTTCAAGCCGACCTTTCTCTAATAGTCCTGCGACTATCAATGAAATAGTGAACGGTGAGGCCTCTCGGTCATACCCATATCTCTTTCCACCCTGCGCAAAATGCTGCTGAATGGCCGCCATTCCGCCTTCATCGTATAGCTTTAAAGGATTGCCGAGATGCCAGCCATCAAAAATTGTATCCAGGCCTGAATAGATGCTCTGGTGAACAATTGAGTTATGAGTTTCTTCCGGCATTGCTTTGAAAGTCCATCGGAATTCTTTAGGCGAGTTGTCCTTAAGGGTTGCGCAAAGCCGGTAAGTAACACTGCTGGGTTCCGTTACAGTCACATATAAATCAGAGCTGACGTCTTTTAGCTTTTTTAAATTCATTTGCAGCATAGACATCACAGATTTATGATTCCACCCCAGCGTGGGGTCAATGGCTATGTAGGCATTGAAAAGCTGCGATCAGACGCAAGGGCATACATCGCGAAAAGCCCACCCAGCGAGTGGCCCACCAGCATCTTGTAAGAACGTGTACCGTAATGCTGATTGATGTACGGCATGAGCTCAGTCTTCAGCGACTGAAGAAATATGTCTGCTCCACCTGTGTTTGGATGAAAACGGATTTCCAGTTCATCTTCAGTGCGAGGTGTTAGATCATGGGAACGATTTACATTGACAATGCCTACAACCAGCATTGGAGGGATGCGATCGCTTTCCGCAAGAAATCCGGCAATGTCCGCAGCTTGAACAAAATTTGATTCGCCGTCAAGGACGTATAGCACGGGATAGCGTTCCGTTCCTTCATCGTATCCCGCAGGCGTTGCGATTAGCAGGATGCGATCTTGATTGAAAATAGTAGAATGAATTTGGATTTTTTTGCCGATGACAACAGGCTCTCCGTTAGTCTGTGCATGTAAACAAATATTGAGTGCGGGAAACACAACGCACAAGAGTAATAAACAGTGGAGTGCGCCGGCAGTCCTCTTTTCTGTTCGAGTCGGAAGTTTGCCCATGGCTGACCTCAACTTCGGGCTTTAAAGAATGAGCTTGGAAAATTATTCTTTCGCCGCTGCCGCAAACAGATTGCTTACCTTCTGAACAGCCGCTTCATTTTCAGTATTAAAGCAGCTCTGTGAGCGGTCAATCTGGCGCATCAGTCCAGTAAGCACTTTGCCGGGGCCAACTTCAATAAAAGTTTTTACGCCCAATCCAATCAGCGTCTGCATGGACTTGGCCCACTGCACCGCTCCGGTCACCTGCCGCACCAGTGCCTGTCGCGAGCCCTCCGCCGTGGTCTTGGGAGTCGCATCGATATTACTGATCACCGGCACTTCCGGATTATTGAAATGCAGAGCTTGCAGATCATGCTCCAAGCGGTCTTGGGCCGGCTGCATCAATGCACAATGAAAGGGGGCACTCACCACCAGCATTACTGCTTTTTTTGCGCCGCGCTCTTTTGCCAGTTCCGCGGCACGCTCCACCGCGCTCTGGTGGCCGGAAATGGCAATCTGGTCCGGTGAGTTGATATTGGCCGGCGAAACTACCTGTCCTTCCGCAGCGTCATTGCAGGCTTGCTGCAATGGCTCAAGCTGCATGCCCAGAATTGCCGCCATGCCGCCCTGACCGGCAGGAACGGCTTCCTGCATGTAGCGCCCGCGATTGCGCACTGTGCGCACCGCATCGGTAAATGCAATGGTGCCTGCGGCAACGTGAGCGGAATATTCTCCCAGGCTGTGCCCGGCGGCAAATTGGGGGACAATGCCCATCTCCTGCAACACGCGGCAAACAGCCGTGCTCATGGTGAGAATGGCCGGCTGCGTGTTTTCCGTCAGCTTCAGCTGCTCTTCCGGCCCTTCAAAGCAAAGTTGTGAGATGGAAAAGCCCAGCGCATCGTCGGCTTCCTGAAAGGTTTGCCGTGCAACCGGATACAGGGCTGCCAGATCTTTGCCCATGCCTGCTGCTTGCGATCCCTGCCCGGGAAATAGAAAAGCAACCGGAGTATGGCTCATGCGGATGGTTCCGCGTCCGCACTGATCAATGATTCCGTGCGCACGGCGGTAAGCTCCTGCTCAATATGTGTGTTGATTCCCGATTCGTAAAACTCTTTCGCCACGCGAATGGCGTTCTTAATGGCATTGGCGTTGGAGCGTCCATGTCCGACGATCGCTACGCCTTTCAGTCCCAGCAGCGGAGCGCCGCCGTATTCTGAGTAATCCAGCTTGCGGCCAAAATTAGTGAATGCTTTGCGTGCAAGCAGTGCGCCCACCTGCGACGTAATGGTGGAGGTGAGAGATTCCTTCAGCAAAAAGCGTACGGCTTCCACCAGGCCTTCAGAAATTTTGAGCGCAACGTTGCCGACAAATCCGTCGCAAACAATTACATCCACTTTGCCGTTGTAAACGTCGCGGCCTTCCACGTTTCCCACAAAGTTAATGGGCAGCTCTTTCATCAAAGCGTGGGCTTTGCGCGTAAGCTCATTGCCTTTGACTTCTTCCTCGCCAACGGAAAGCAGTCCAACGGTAGGTCTGGAATTTTTGAAAATGGCGCGCGAATACATGGCGCCCATCAGGGCGAATTGCGCCAGGTTCTGCGGCTTGGAATCAACATTCGCGCCTACATCGATCAAGATGGAAGGTTTTGATTTGCCGGCCGACGTGGGAAATACATTGGCCAGGGCCGGACGGTCCACGCCCGGCAACGCGCCCAAAACCATTTTAGCGGCAGCCATGGCTGCGCCGGTGTTTCCGGCGGTCACAAAACCCACGGCGCGCTTTTCTTTCACCAGGCGCAGTCCCACATGCATGCTGGAGTCGCGCTTGGTGCGGACAGCCTGCACGGCCTTTTCGTGCATGTCAATAACCTGGGTGGCGTTGACAATTTCCAACGGCTGTCTTTGCGCCGTTGGATGCGCGGATAATTCCTGCCGCAAACGCTCTTCCGGCCCTACCAGCAATACCTTTACTCCGTAATGACGCGCGGCAAGCAGGGCTCCTTCAATTTCAGGTTTGGGGTACCTGTCTGAGCCCATTGCATCGACAGCAATGACGGTTTCCAATGAGGTCTGCCCTTAGCTGGTTTCTTTTGTTTCCACTACTTCACGGCCCTTGTAATAACCGCACTTCGGACATATGCGATGCGGCATCTTCTTCTCATGGCAGTTGGGGCATTCCGATGCGGAATGCGCGGTAAGGAAATCATGGGCGCGGCGACTCGAAGTGCGTGCCTTCGAATGCCGCCGTTTAGGATTAGGCATTGTGTTCCCTTTCTCTCTTCGCGCCGGCATAGGCACAGCGCGCAAATCTCTTTATTGTTGCAGCTTCTTGCGGATATCTTCCAGCGCCGCCCAGCGCGGATCAGGCATGGCGTTCACACAGCCACAGCTTTCCACGTTCTGGTTTTTGCCGCACTGCGGGCATAGCCCCTTGCAGTTGGCGCTGCAAACCTGCTTTACAGGCAGCGCCAGCAGGATTTGCTCTTTCAGGACATCTTCCAGCAGCAATCCCTCACCCTGATAATACCCGATTTCCGTCTCAGCCTGGCTGATTGCGACTTCATCCCCCTTAGCATCCACGCCAAGCGGACGATAGATCAGATCAAACTGCTCCGAAAGCACGTTTCCTACCGGATCAAGGCATCGGGCGCAATGGGCCTGCACCTCTGCGGAAAACTTGCCCACCAGCCTGATATCGTCAACAACTTCATGCGCGCCACGGTTTTCGCGGATCAGCTCAGCGTGTCCCGTTGTGCGCAATGGAGCCGTTTGTTCAAGGTCTTCCCCCAGATCAATCATGCCGGGCGCAAAAGTCTCATTAAATTCCAGCTTTCGGAGCTCAAGATCCTTTATTTTTATAAACATAAGGGGCGCTCCGGAATTTAAACATTCACGGGGAATGCTGAGGCTTACTTAAGAATAAGGGCGTAAAGAAAGTGTGTCAAGAAATAGCGCAGCGGCGGAATTAGGATCCGCCGCGAGCCGCATTCAGCAATATCTAACTGCAAACTACAGATTGCGCGATTCAGTTCCAGTGGCTTCCTGCACGCCACTGGCAAAACGGTCTGCCTGGCCACGAATGGCCGAAACCGTGGTGCGTACTTTATCACGGCCCTGATCCACCAGGCCACGCGCAGAGTCAGCCAAATCACTGGCGCGCTGCGTAAGATTATCGCGGGTCTCTTCTCCGCTCATGGGGGCAAAAAGAATCCCCAATCCGATTCCAATACCTAATCCTGCCAAAAATGACTTCATACTTATGCTCCTCTTGATTTAGCGGCAAGTGTGATTTTAGTCGCCAGCCTATTAGAAAGATTGCGAATTCACCGCTAAGGTTGCCGCACAAACAGAGTTGAATGCAAACTGCTGCAAAATGCAGCAATTCACTTTTGTGAGCTGCTGAATCTACTTGGTTTTAGCCAATTTTTGCGAGGCGATTTGGGCAACCGGGGTTTGTGGATTGTCCTTTTGCAGTTGCTGATAGAGCGTAATGGCCTGCTGCGGATCTGTCTTTTCGTACAATTCCGCCAGTTCCAGTTGCGCCTGCTGCTTGGAAACCGTATCTGTAGGATGGTCAATCAGGCTTTTATAAATATTTACCGCGTCAGAATTGCGGTTCGAACTCCGGTCAATGGACGCCAGCGCCATTTTTGCCAGACTGGCAACGTTTTTATCGCCGGAATCAGCGGCGGTCTTCAAGTCCTTTTCCGCGCCGGCGTTATCACCGGCCTGCAACAATGCTATGCCGCTTAAATAGCGGGCCATTTTTCCAGCAGGCACTCCAGAGTATTTGTCGGCAATGCCTTGAAACTGCTTCTCTGCGGCCTTGGCACGATCGGCGATACTGGTGAAAGTTTGCGCTTCTCCGGCAGGAGTTCCCGCCGGGCGTAACGGAGCGTTAAAGGTGCGCAATGCCGCGGAAAGCTCAACATTCGCCTGCTCGGTCTGGCGTCCGCGCCAGGTCATAAATCCTATGGTTGCCAAGATCACCACTAAAACAACACCAATGGCCAGAATCACGGTTTGGCGATGGCCCGTTGCCCATTGGGCTGCGCCCTGAGCGGTTTCAGCGAATTTATCTTCCTTCAATTGACGACGGGTATAACCTGGCACTTGGAAACCTTTACTGGTGGGATAAGTGGCAATGAAACGTTGAGTTTAGCAAGAAGCAGCCCTGACCGTCAAACAGTTCGCGTACGCCGGCAATCACAGTTCACACTCGTAGTAGCGAACTGAGGACAATTGAATTTGTGGGTCGGCTAAATGACGCTCAATGTATTAAATCAGTTCCGAATCATCTGATAACAGATCACCCGATCTGTCCACCGTACCGCGATTTGGCAATTCCTTTTCTCTGCGCCACCGCGGTGAAGCTTTTCCCCGATCACTATCTACCCCAACCCCCGCCCCCCGGAGATTCGATCCTGATCTGCTCGCCTTTTTTCAAACGCACGCTGGTCTTTCCCGGCAGAGTCTCTCGGGTTCCTTCTTTCGTGATCACCTCAGTGCTCCCCGCTTTGCCATCATCAGCGCCGGAAAGGCCATAAGGCCCGCGCTTTCGCCTGTCTGCCAGCAATGTGACTTCAGCATCGGCCAGCAGCTCCACTTCGCGCACAATGCCATCTCCACCACTGAATCTTCCTGCACCGCCGCTTCCCTTCCGCAATGAATATTCCGTAACGCGTAACGGATAGGCATACTCCAGGGCTTCAGCAGGAGTGTTCAGCGAATTGGTCATGTGCGTATGGACGCCGCTCACTCCATTGCGGTCCGGGCGAGCGCCCATGCCGCCGGCAATCGTTTCGTAATAAGCAAAAGGTTCTCCGGTGCGCTCGTCAATGCCACCGATGGTCAGATTATTCATGGTGCCGGACGAGCCTGCGGGCACCCGCTCCGGCAGCGCCTTGGCGAGCGCTCGCAGCAGCACATCCACAATCCGTTGTGACGTCTCAACGTTTCCTCCGGCAACTGCCGCAGGTGGGCGTGAATTCACAATGGTTCCCGGCGGAGCAATCATCCGAACCGGACGCATCAACCCAGCGGCGGCAGGCACATCTTCCTGCAACAGGCAGCGAAAAACATAAAAGCACGCTGAAAAAGTAATCGCTTCAACAGCATTGATGCTGCCTGCTACCTGCGGTGAACTTCCGGTGAAATCCACGGTGACCATGGGCTGACTGGCCCGTGCAGATTGAAACGTAAGCGCCACGGCAATCCGCACCGGACCGGAGCCTGCGCCGTCATCATCGAGAAAATCTTCTGCTTCATAACGGCCCTGCGGCACTTTGGCCAGAAAGGCCCGCATCAGCTTTTCTGAGTAATCCTGCAACTCCGCCATCACCTGCTGCACCCGAGCGAGTCCATAACGCTCCACCACTTCCTGCAATCGCGCGGCTCCGGTGTGGCATGCGGCAATCTGCGCGTTCAGGTCGCCTTCTCGCTCTTCCGGCGTGCGCACGTTGGTGAGCAGCAGACGGAACACATCTTCCTGTAGCTTGCCGTTGGCAATCAGCTTTACCGGAGGGATGCGTATCCCCTCCTGATAAATTTCCCGGCAAATTCCCATCGATCCGGCGTAGGTGCCGCCCACATCGGCATGGTGCGCGCGCGAGGCCACATAAAACGCGGGCCTGCCTGGCTGCTTGCGTTTTCCATTGGCAAGAAAAACCGGAGCCACCAATGTGATATCCGGCAGATGCGTACCGCCGCAGAAGGGATCATTCAGGATCGCCACGTCTCCTGCATTCAACGTGAGCTTTTCCACTGCCGCCCGCACCGACATGGGCATGGAGCCAAGATGCACTGGCATGTGGTCCCCCATGGCAACCACCTCTCCTGCGCCATCAAACACAGCGCAGGAATAGTCCCGGCGCTCCTTGATATTGGGTGAAAAAGCCGTGCGCCGCAGCGCCGCGCCCATCTCTTCCGCAATGGAATGAAACAGGCTTTTAAAAATTTCCAGTTCTACCGGATCGCGCATGACGGGATTAGTGTACTTGAAGAGCGGCTGCGCTATTGCACATTCACTTTTACAGAATGCTTTCCCCTGGTTTCCATGGTTATAGGCTCGCCTTGCGGCATGTATTTTTCTATTACTTCAGGATTGGCCCATTCCATATTCCAGCCGTCGGCGATTGCCAGCAGCGTATATGTGCCGGGCACCACGGCGGGCAAAGTAAAGCTGCCATCACTATCGCTCTGGTCGCGGCGGAAGAGAAACTGATTGTTGCCTGGATCGGATGGAACCAAAACAACCATGGCGCCTGCGAAGGGCTTGCCATCGCGAAGAGCCACACCCTTGATTTCGCCACGCCCCTGCCCTGTCACCACGCTCAGCTTGACGGCGCTGCTCCTGATTTCCAGCGTGCGGCCCGCCAGCTTTGCGCCGGTTGCGGAAAGACTTTTGATAAACAGGTCCTGCGTGCCTTGCACGGCGACTTCATAGATCCCGGGACGAACACCGGCTTTGAATTCAACCTCGCCCTTGTCATTGGGCTGCGCACTCAGGAATGCATTGGTCTTTCTATTGCGCAAAAGCAATTGCGTTTGTTCAAGGCTTTTGCCCGGAGGATC
>DASRCD010000398.1:0-13181 GCA_035653315.1 Candidatus Angelobacter sp. | reverse complement strand
AATTGGCGTGGGATCATAACAAGCTGCGGAAATCAATCGCTCCACTGAAAACTCTATTGATTCGCATTCCACCATGAACTCTGTGGCCGATCAAACCGGCGGCCGTGCTTTTTACAACACAAACAATCTCGAAAAAGCCATACGAGAAAGCATGGAAGACGGCTCAACCTATTACACGCTTGGCTACTATCCGGAAAATAAAAACTGGGATGGCAGGTTTCGCAAGATCACAGTCAAGGTAAATCGCGCAGGAGTAAAACTGCATTACCGCCAGGGCTTTTTTGCCGTAGAACCGAATCCCCAGCAGGACCAGAAACTACAGGCCATGGATATGGGCAATGCACTGGACTGGAACAATCCCATTTCTACCGCATTGCCATTTCAAGCTGTTGTAATGCCGCCTTCGAGCCAGAATGGAAATAAAGTGCAGATCAACTTTGGCGTGGACCCACATGCCATCAGCTTTGAATTGCGCGCGGATGGATTGCAGCATGCCGCTATCGATTGCGGTGTAAGGGTCTATAACAAATCAGGAGAATCCATAGCGGCGCATGGCAATACTTTTAATGCTGCTTTATCTCCGGAACAATATCAAAGAGTAATGAAGATGATCTTTCCCTGTAATCAAATGCTGGAGCTTGCGCCGGGAGAATATACCCTTCGGCTGGCAGTCAGGGACAATAACAATGGCTTAATCGGTACTGCCAATGCACATACAACGGTCCCCACAATAGCAGCGAACCAGCAAACCAGTCCGGAAGAAAAGAAGCCGTAGCTACTGCATGGATGTTCTCCTTCTGAGCTGCGCGCTATGATATTCTCTGCCTTCGACTTTAAACGCGAATGAGCACCCTTTTTCTCGTCAGGCACGGACAAGCTTCTTTTCTAGAACAAAATTACGACAAGCTCTCGGCCAAGGGTGAAATGCAGGCCCGCATACTGGGTGAGTATTGGGCGGGATTAAAGCTCCAGTTTGACCGCGTCTATTCAGGCCCTCGCGTGCGGCAGCGGGAGACCGCCCGCATCGCTGGTGAAGCCTATAAAGCTGCTGGTCTTCCATGGCCGGAACCCACAGTGTTGCAAGCATTCGACGAATTTCAGGCTGAAATCGTGATGGAGCGCTGCCTGCCCCCACTGATTGAAAGCGATTCTGACATCCGCGCCATGCATAAAGCTTTTAAAAATGCTCAGACCCGGCCAGAGCAATTTAAAACATTCCAGCAAATATTTGAGGTAATCATTGGCCGTTGGGCGGATGGGCTTCTTCCGCTGGAGGGTGTGGAACCGTGGGAAGATTTTAGCGCGCGCGTGCAGCTTGCATTGGCTGAGCTTTCCGCCAATGGCAATCGAGGAGAGCGCATTGCGATTTTCAGTTCCGGCGGGCCGGTAGGTGTGGCGATGCAACGCGCACTTGATCTTTCCACGCAGGCGACCCTGAAAACAGCTTGGATGGTGCGCAACTGCTCTTTTAGCGAGTTTCTATTCTCCGCCGGAAAATTTACACTTAGCTCGTATAACGCAACGCCTCACTTTACCGATCCGGAGTTTCTTACGCATCGTTAAGTGAGTTGGCTTAACAACGTCAGCAACAATGTCAGCCGAAGCAGAGAATTTTTCCATTGCCGATCACTTGCAGGACAGCACAAAGCCTGTCCGTTCCGGTGAAGAACTGGATCTTGCGCGGCTGGAGCCATACCTGCGCGGCCACTTCCCTGACCTTCAGGGAGAGCTTGTGGTTAAGCAATTTCCCAGCGGCCATTCCAATCTTACGTATTCCATTGCTCTCGGCGAAAAAGAAATGGTCCTGCGGCGTCCTCCTTTCGGCAGCAAAGTAAAATCAGCCCACGATATGGGGCGCGAGTTTCATGTGCTGCAAAAGCTGCATACTGCATACCCTGCGCCAAAGCCATTGCTATATTGCACTGACGAATCCATCCTGGGAGCGCCTTTCTATGTAATGGAGCGGGTACGCGGCATCATCCTGCGCCGGGACCTTTCTCCTGAGTTGAAGCTGCCACCGGACACGGCACGCAGATTGAGCGAATCATTCATTGATCATCTGGCTGCGCTGCATTTGCTTGATTACAAGTTTCTGGGACTTGGCGAACTGGGCAAGCCACAGGGATATCTGGAACGGCAGGTACGCGGCTGGACGGAACGTTACCACGGCTCGAAAACGCATGACCTGCCGGAAGTAGCCCCGCTTTCTGCATGGTTGCAGGAACACATGCCGGCACACAGCGATGCAACGCTGGTCCATAATGATTACAAATTCGATAACATGGTGCTCGATCCAGCGGACATCACAAGCATTAAAGCCGTGCTTGATTGGGAGATGTGCACGCTTGGCGACCCGCTTACTGATTTGGGCGCCGCGCTGGCTTACTGGGTTGATCCTGAAGATCCATCAGAAATGCAGGCAATTCGCTGGGGGCCAACGAATGATCCGGGAATGTTGCGGCGGGTTGAGCTTGCGCAGCATTATGCGGAAAAAACCGGGCGCGACCTCTCTGAAATCAATTTCTATTATGTCTTTGCCATGTTCAAGCTGGCTGTGATTATTCAGCAGATCTACTATCGCTATTTCCACGGCTTCACAAAAGATGAGCGCTTTGCCGGAATGGGCAAAATCGCCAGAATGCTGATGAGGGTTGGCTTGAACGCAAGCAATAAAACAGGGCTGGATTCAACTTATAAATAATAGCGGACAATCCACTCGGCAATGCAGGCAGGCTTGCTGGCGCTTTCTCTTTCGATCGTCACATTGAAAATTGCTTCCATGCCAGCAGGCGGAATGTCTTTCAGGGATTGCAAAACCACACGCGCGCGAATATTTGATCCTGCTGGCACTGGCGAAACAAAACGCACGCGGTCCAAGCCGTAATTCACTCCCATTTTAATTGCCTGTTTGAATTCGAATGCCTCATGCATGAAGTGCGACAACAAAGAGAGCGTAAGAAAACCATGGGCAATGGGAGCTTTAAAGGGTGATTCACTGCGCGCGCGTTCCACATCAATATGGATCCATTGGTGATCGAGCGTGGCGTCCGCAAATTGCTGGATGCGTTCCTGCGTGATATTCAACCAGTCTGTAACCGAGATTTCCTGGCCGAGGAAATCTTTGAGGGAAGATGGAGAATCGAGAGTTCGTTTGGGCATGAATTTCTTTTGTTCACCGTAAATGGACGCAGAGAACGCAACAATCGTAAACAGATTATTGGTACTTAGCGGCCTTGGCGATAAAACTACTTCTTTGTCGCCATCTCAGGACGAATACTTTCCGTTCCCGACCAGTATTTTTTGCGCAGCTCTTTCTTTAAGACTTTTCCCGTGCCGGTCCGCGGAAGCGGAGAATCCAGAAACTCCACTGAACGCGGACATTTGTAACGCGCCAATCGCCCACGGCAGAATTCAATAATTTCGTTTTCCGTGGCGGAGCTTCCGGGCTTCATCAAGACCAGTGCTTTGGGCACCTCGCCCCAATGCTCATCAGGTACAGGAATTACAGCCGCTTCATAGATACCCGGATGCGCCAGCAGGGCCTTTTCCACTTCAAGAGAAGAAATATTTTCACCGCCGCTCACAATGATGTCCTTCTTGCGATCGACAATCAGAGCGTAGCCATTTTCATCCATGGTGGCCATGTCACCGGTATGGAACCAGCCGCCGCGCATCACTTCAGCAGTGGCCTCAGGCTGTTTCCAGTATCCCTCCATAACACCATCACTACGTGCAACTATTTCTCCAATGCTCTTACCATCGTGAGGAACGTCCTTGCCCTCCGGATCAACAACACGAATCTCAACACCGGGAATAGCGTGGCCCGTTGCCGCTTGCTTTTCATAGCGAATTGCTTCCGGCCATTCGATTCCTGCTTTCATGCGCGCAGTGGTTAGCACGGGAGCGGTTTCCGTAAGTCCGTAACCGGAATAGCACGCGCATCCAAGCTTTTCTTCCACTTCGCGCACAAGGGTAGGGGAAGAAGCTGCTCCGCCAATGCTCATCCGCTCAAGGCTTTTTAAATTGTATTTTGGGCGCTCAGGGCAATTTACCAGGGCTGTAGCCATAGCCGGAACCACGCTCAACGATTGTGCGCCCTCACGCTCGATCAGCCGGAAAACTTCAGTGGTTTCAAACTTGCGGATCATTACATGCTTGCCGCCTAAATAGGTGAGCGAATGCGCCACTCCCCATCCATTGGCATGGAACAGCGGTATGGTGTGCAGTTCCACGGATTCGCTATTGCCGCCGAAATTAATAGCAACATTCAGCGCATGCAGATAAATATTGCGATGCGTAAGCATCACGCCCTTGGGATTGGCGCTGGTGCCGCTGGTGTAAAAGAGTTCCGCCAGCGAGTTCTCATCAACCTGCATCACGTCTCTGCGGCACGGAGTGGCCGCGGCCAGCAGCTCTTCATAATTGTGCTTTGCCATCCAGCCGGCATTCGGTTTGAAATCGAGCGGAACAAAAGCCTTAATTGACGTGAGCTCTTTTTTAAAGGATTCAACCAGCGGAATGAACTGCTCTTCAAACAGCAGGACCGTCGCTTCAGAGTCATTCAGGATATAAGCAAGTTCCTGAGGAGCAAGCCGAATATTCAAAGGCAGCAGAACGCCGCCCGCTTCCAGCACTCCGTAGTATCCCTCAAGCAACCGATGGCAATTTGCGCTCAAATAGGCGACGCGGTCTCCTGGCTGGATGCCAATATCGCGAAGAGCGCCGCCAAGCCTGGCTGTGCGCTCTGCAAATTGCGCGTAGGTAAAACGCTGGTCTCCGCAGACAATGGCTGTCCTGTTGGGATATTGCTGGCTGGAGTAGCGCAAAAATCGTAAAGGGGTAAGGGGGATAATCATGATGACCTCAAAGCGTTCAGGAGCACTGCCCTCCATCGACTACAAGGATGTGGCCATTGACGTAAGCAGATGCATCGGAAGCCAAAAAAACGGCCGCGCCTTTTAAATCATAATCCGTGCCAAAACGCCGGGCGGGAATGTGGCTGAGCAGATAATCCTTCTTGTGCTCAATTACCTTGCCCGACATGTGCGTGGGAAACCATCCGGGCGCAATGGCATTCACCTGAATATTGTGCCGCGCCCATTTCACTGCGAGATCGCGTGTAAAAGAGATCACGCCGCCCTTGCTGGCATGGTAAGCGATTGCCTGCACTGCTTCCGGTGGAGCGCCTTTCAGTCCGGAGACTGAAGCCATATTGATGATCTTGCCGCTCTCCTGTTTGAGCATGACTCTTCCAGCGGCTTGGGCGCAGAGAAAGGTCCCGGTCAGGTTGGTTTCCATTACTTTATTCCAGTCAGCCAGAGACATGGTTTCGGTAGGCGCGCCCCAGGAAATTCCGGCGTTATTGATCAAGATATCAATCCGGCCGAATTCGGCAACAGTGGCATCAATCAACTGCTGAACACTGGACTGGTCTTTTACGTCGCAGCCCAGGGCCAGGGCCCGAATGCCGAGCTTCTCAAGTTCGTTCGCGGCTTCTTCACATCGTTCTTTTTTACGCGCGCATAAGACCAGATTCGCGCCCATTTCCGCCAGAGCTTCCGCCATTTGGCGGCCAAGCCCAATGGAGCCACCGGTGATGATGGCTACGCGCCCTGACAAGTCAAAAAGCTGCTTTACTGTTTTCGTAGCTTGCGGATCGGGCATAAGAGAATTCTGGCTCCTTCAACTATTTAACTATGAAGCTTTTGGCGTAACACCAGCAGGCCGCGGAATAGCGCCAATCTCCCATGGCGCTTTCAATTCCGTCCGCCACTCCAGCAACGCTGGCCCCGGTGCATTGAGCCACGCAGGCATTTTTTGTTCGAGTTCTGCAAAAGATTCAACAGACATGGCGGCAATTCCATATGCTTCCGCAACGCGGCAGAAATCCGGATTCTTGAGAGCAACTTCATGCATCTGGCCGAACATGGACCGCTGAAGAAATCCAATCACCCCATAAGAACGGTCATTCACCAGAAGGATTTTTACCGGCAAGTCATACTGTGAAAGCGTGGCCAGTTCATGTTGCGTGTATTGAAATCCGCCATCCCCTGCAATGCAGATAATTCTGCGGGGTTCACCGGATTGTCGCATGGCGCACGCCGCGCCAATGGCGGCAGGCAGTCCGTATCCCAGCGTTCCAGACCCAAGTGGATATAGAAATGTTCCCGGCTCCAGTACCTGAAAAAAAGCTGAAGCCCAATAATTCAAAATGGATTGATCATTCACCAGCACATCATTCCGCTGCATCAATGAGCGCAGCAAGTTCAGCGCGGCATAGCTTTCCTGGGCAAGAGCCTGCAGGCGGGTTGCTTCACGGGTCTTGATTTCGAAGACGTTGCACCATGGACCACGGCGCTCAACCGTTTGTGCAAGCGCTTGCGCGATCGACTGGATCTCTCCAATTACTAGTGTGGAAGGAATTCTGTCACCGGCATAACTGCTGTCTTCCACAACCTGAATGTGCTTTGCCGGAAGCCTCAGGCCAAAGCGCCCAGTATCGAATTCTGTAAGCCTTGCGCCAAAAGAGATAAGCAGATCGCTTTCATCCAGCACCGTTTGAACTTCCCCCAAGCGCGAGATACACCCCAAAGCAAGCGGATGATCACCGGGGAATACTCCCTTCCCGCTCGTGGTGGTGAAAACCGGAGACTGCAAAAGTTCAGCCAGTTGAGAAACAGCGGTAGCTGCAAGAGCAGCAGCTGCGCCAACAAGAATTACCGGTTTAGCGCTTTGAGCTATCTGATGCAAAGCTTCTTCAACACTACTTCCCGTAGAAGCTTGTTTGGGTTGAAAGTGGAGTTTCTGTGCGGGCGATTCTACATTCAAAGGAACATGAAACAGATCATGAGGAATTTCAATGAACGCAGGCCCGCGCATGGGCCCATGAAACATTTCCATGGCCTGATCTATTGCGGAAATGATCTCACCGGGATTCGTTATGCGTTGGGCAAAGCGGGTAAGAGGGCGGATGATCTCTAGTTGAGCCGGCGTTTCATGGAGAGCGCCGCCAGTTTTGCCGAACAACGAAGTCGCAATGTTGCTGCCAATCAAAAGCACTGGTGTATTGGTCTGCAAGCTTTCCAGTAATGGAACCAAGGTAAACAGATTTCCGGGGCCAGTGGAGGCAAAAATCGCTGCTATTTTGCCGCTGTTGCGATAAAAACCATCTGCCGCAAATCCGGCTGCTTGTTCATGCCTGACAATCCAATGTTGAAAGCCAGGGGTTTGACGCAATACTTCATACAAAGGAATGTTATGGATGCTGGGAATGCCGAAACCTGTGGTAATGCCATGGCGCATCAGGGAGGTGATTACAGCTTGTGCGCCGGTCATGTGTGTGATCTGAGACGTGGGATGTGAGGCTACGGACATGAATGAAGAGAATTGATATCAGGCAAAGAAAACGGAGGCGACAGACCGCCTCCGTAAAAGTTTAGTTATTTAAAAACCAACGCGCACGCCTAACTGAATCTGGCGCATCGGGAAGGCCGAGGTGAAGCCCAGCGGAGCGCTCGGCGAAATTGCGCTGCTTCCGTGGACATTGAATGTGGTAAAGCCCGGAGCCAGACCAAAGTTCGGCCCAACCACGTTATTTACGCTGGCAAAATTGGTGCGATTAAACAGGTTGAAGCCCTCTGCCAGGAATTGCAGATCTGATCTTTCGCCCAGTTTAAAACGCCGCGAAATACGCATATCAAAGTCCATAAAGTCCGGACCTTGGCCGGTATTGCGCGCTGCGCCAATAGGACGATCATTGGTTGAATGATTGTCTCCGTTCACGTCCGCGCCGGCCAGCAGGTCAAAAGGATGACCACTGTTGTAGCGGAAGATCGGAGAGATCTGGAAGCCGGAGAGAGCGCGCCCGCCAAAATTGCCGGTATCAGCAATTGCAGCGATTACCACCTTATGCCGCTGATCGAAGCTGGAAAGAGAACGTTCCCCTGCCAGGTTGGTATTGTCTACCGGGCCAAAATCGCTGTTGTAATCAGTGGTATTGTCAAAAGCTTTGCTTAATGTGTAATTGGCAAAAACGGAAAGATGCGCGTTGAAACGCTTCTTTACTTCCACAATGCCGCCTTCAAAGAGGGCCGAGCCTTCTGAAGAGTAAACGTTGTTTTGCAGCAGAAGTGGATTATTGAAGCAAGGATTGATCGGCGCTGAACCGCAAGGGCTTCCGGGGACCGTAGCTGACCAGTCTCTGAAGGTGGCTACACTGCCATTCGCCAGAGGAACGCTCACCAGCGGAGCAAGTGTGTTCGGGTTGGCATCAATCGCGGTCGGCAACCCAATGGTGTGAACATAAATGCCGCTCAGTGAAACAGCCCAGCCGTTGGCAATCTCATGATCAATGCCGATTTCCGCCTGTTGCGAATACGGGTTTCTATACCCAGGTTCCGCGCTGAACAATACAGTTCCAGGAGGAATAGGCCCAGAGTTGGTCACGTTGATGCCGAATTGCGTAAGGTTAGCGGGAGTGATGCAGGCCGCGTTGCCGGCAGCCGGCGTGGTGCACTGAATCACGCCCTGGGCAAATAACGTCTGGAAGATTGTTGCTGAACTTACCGGCGTTGCGGTAAGAGGAACAAACGTCTGGGCGATCGGACGGATTCCATTGACCAGGCCAAGCGTCTGGACAACGTCATCAATCTGTCCGTAAATCGGAGAGTAGAAAATCCCGTATCCAGCGCGGATGACCGTCTTATGGTCTTTGAATGGGTCCCATGCAAAAGAAAGACGTGGAGCAAAGTTGTTCTTATCAGTGTTGATCGGCCCAAATTGAGAATCCAGCTCATAGCGAACGCCAAGATTTACGGTGAAATTTGGCGTCATCTGCCACTGGTCCTGCACAAAAGCAGAAGTAAATGGGCGTGGATAGTTATAGATGGGATTGCCGAACCCCTGCTGATAGAACTGCGGCAGGCCCAGCGAGACAGACTGAATGGAATCAATTTGCGCCGGAGCTGCACCGGTCAAGCCGCATGCGGCTGGTACCTGCAGGCAAGGACTCAACAAACCTCCCGGCAGATTGCCAAAGACAAAGCGCCCCGGGAAAAAGGTATGAGACTCTGAGTGGTTTCCGCGATAAAGCTCCGCCCCACCAAATTTAATGGTGTGCTTACCGCGAATCATCGTGACGTTATCTGCAAATTCATACCGCCGCATAATGGTGAAGCTGGGCAGGAAGATTTGCGTTCCCAGATTGCCGAAACCGGGGATATCCAAGCCAACTTCTCCTGGAGCGTTCGGGATAACATTGAAATTGGAATAGTTGTACTGTGCGCGAGCTTCATTCAGCGTTCTTGCGCTAAATTGATGGAAATACGAAGCAAGAAATGTATTATCAAGCGCCTTTACCACGCTGCCGCGTGAGAAGCCAGTCAAAGATGTTACATCAGGGTTCTGTTCAAGATCATGGCCGAAGCTGTACCGCAGAGCGATTTGGTTATGGTCGCTGAATTGGTGATCAAACCGAGTCGATGCAAGATACAGCCGGGTGTCATAAGGAAAAAGGCCGCCGTTATTTTCAAACTGACCTACGGTAAAAGCATTTCTGGCAGTTTGTAGCGGGCCTTGAATAGGTCCAAGAATGGGGACAAGATTTGCATTTGGATCAACTGTCAACAAACTTTGCAGCACACCTGCGCATATGGCGGGAGGCAAAAAAGTAGGGGGAAGAGCTCCGCCGCCATTTGAGATACACGGAACGCTGGGTGCTGCGGAAGATGCCAACCCGTTAAGAATTGCAACTTGATTATTTCCCGTCGTAGCGTCTTGAGGACGGAAAATATTTGTATTGGTCAGGAGCGGAACGGCATTTTGCGCGTCGCCCAGAAGCCCTTCAAATGAGCTATACAGAAAACTCTTGTCCTTCTTAATCGGGAACCCAATAGAGCCGCCGAACTGTTCGCGCGTCAGGGAATCTTTTATATGCGTGCCTTGCACGTCTGGAGCGGCCGGATTAAAAGTCTCTCCCGGAGCAAGCGCCTGGCTGATGGAAAATGGATTGGCGGCGTCCAGCGCATCATTGCGGAAGTAGCCGAAGAGTGTTCCATGAACGTCATTGGTCCCTGATTTTGTAACGATATTGATCGTGGCGCCGCTGGCCCCGCCAAGGTCAGCTCCGTAATTACTCCGGTTGATCTGGAATTCCTGCACGGCTTCCTGTGACATATTCAGACGTACGCCGCCGGCATCATCGTTGACCTCGCCACCATCCACGGTTACGGAGTTTCCACGGCCATTGCTGCCATAGAAGGAGAGTCCGCTCTGGGGTGTCTGTTTTACGCGAAAATCCTGATCTGATGAAAGGCGGGTTGAATCAGAGACACCCGGAGCCAGTTGCGTGAAGGTAAGATAGTCACGGCGATTAATGGGCAAGTCCTCAATCTGGCGCGTATCCAGAACGTCTGACTGCGAGCCATTTTCTGTCTCAATTACCGGGACCTCAGTGGTGACCTCAACCTGCTCAGAAACCTGCGATACCTTCATGGGAAAGTCAACCGTGGCTGTCTGTCCCACGTTCACAATCACCTTCTTTGCAACTTCAGGCTGAAATCCTGATTTGGATACGCTTACGCTATATGTGGCTGGCGGGAGCGCCGTGAACCTGTATTGGCCGTCCTGATTGGAGACAGCGGTGTACTTGGTTCCTTTGGCAGTTTCCGTTGCGGTTACCGTTGCATTATCAACAACGGCGCCGGATGGATCCGTCACTGTGCCTCGAATATCGCCTGAGGCGCCGACGCTTTGTGCATGCAGCATGCCTGTAGTGAGCAACAGGCACGCAACAATCATTTTGAAAAAATGGACTGACCTCATAAACCCTCCAATAGGCTTTGTGGCGAAGCATGGGAAGATCGACCGGCGCATGCGTCCAAATCTGAAATGAACGTCATTGCCAGCAAAAACGTGAATGAGTGCTCATTCATGGTATGAATGGGGTTAATTCCCTTCATCGGCGGAGTATTATCCCACATCATGGCTGCAAACGTCTTTTACCCGCACAATATTCGCGGTTTTGCAACTACCGAATCGCACTATTCTTAAGCCGGTTGGGCCATCAATGATCAGGAGCGCCGAAATAACCGCACTAACTCTATGGGAAATCGAGTTTCAATGCATCACATTTTTTACAGATTGGAACCAGCGGACACAACCGAACTCCGGGCTTAACCGCTTTTTGTCTTACTGCCTGTAACGAGTGCCCCTTGCCTGGCTGCGCGCTTGTTGAGCCAATCCGCGAACATAGCCCCGACACGGTTGGGAAACAGGCGCTGCATGCGATCTATACGGTAAGCGTCGCGACCGATCAATACACGGCTTTTATTGGCAACAATTCCTGCAATGATTGTCCTGGCTGCTTCTTCAGGCGTGATGACCGCCACCTTCTTGAAATACTCTTCCGCGGCCTTGCGCGCGGCCGTAGTAGTCGACTGGCTGGCGCGCGCCTTCTCCGCAATCGGGGTTGCTATACCTGCCGGATGGACCGTGGTGACTTTAATTTTAGTTGTCATACGGAGCTCTTCGCGCAATGACTCGCTGAATCCCCGGATAGCAAATTTGCTGGCCGCGTAGGCTGTTTGTCCCGGCGGCCCTATCAGCCCAAAGATGCTGGAGAGGTTCACAATATGCGCATCAGGCTCGCGCTGCAACAAAGGCAGAAAGAATTTGCAGCCATGGACCACGCCCCAAAAGTTGATACGCATCAGCCATTCCATATCTTCCAGTGACACCTCTGCAAACGTCCCCATCAATGCGACCCCGGCATTGTTTATCAGTAATGACGCGCGTCCAAAATCCTGCTGTACGCACCCAGCAAACTCTTCCACGGCTTTGGCATTGGAAACGTCAACTATATAAGTGCGGGCTGTGGCATCGCCCAGCAGCGTGCGCGTCTCTTCCAGCCCGGCTGAGTTCATGTCCGCCAGGGCCAGTTGTGCACCATGCTTTGCCAAGTCCACCGCAAGAGCGCGGCCGATCCCGGAAGCTGCTCCAGTAATTACCGCAATCGCACCACGGATTTCACGCATGGCCGGAAAGCATAGCATAAGGATGGAAAGCTGAGTGGGGCGAAGCTCAAGAACGATTTACTTCTCGTTCTGTGCCCACGTGATCTCCTAAGTACGGTCCGCGTACCATTTGCATTTCTGTGGCAACAAGTGTGCTTGACAGGTAAGCCGCAGCTCAAGAGAATGTCCCACATGCCTGACACCTTCAGCAGCAAACTGGCTGATCTCACGCTGCCCGATCCTGACGGCAATACTACGCGTCTCGGCTCTTTATGGGCCAGTCAGCCCGCTGTCCTGGTCTTTTTACGGCATTATGGTTGAATTTTCTGCGGGGAGCATGTGGCGCAGTTGCGCGAACACACGTCAGCATTCAGGGAAAAAGGCGCCCAAATCGCGGTAGTCGGACTAGGCGATGCTAACTATGCCCGGTTCTTCCGCGAGAAAACCCGCATCGACTTCCCTCTTCTGATCGATGACAAACGCGCAGCATATAAAGCTGTCGGCCTGAAGCACGCCAATCTGCTCCATCTTCTTCGCCAAGACAACATGCAAGCACGCCGCCGTGCCTCTGCTGCTGGACACAAACAACATCGTCTGGGTAAAGACCCTTTTCAACTTGGCGGCAGCTTCGTTTTTGCGCCGGGAAACAAAGATTTATTTGTCCATGTGAGCGAAACGTTCGGCGACAATGCCAATCCAAAGGACATGCTGGCCGCCCTCGGATAGTTTCATCGAGCATTGTCATCATCTCTGGAAGAAACCTCTGAATTGATCTACTTGGTGGCCATCGGCACCTTCACGTTTTTCTTCTCGGCAAATGTGGCTGCCTCTTCATACCCCGCATCTACGTGCCGCGCTACTCCAATCCCCGGATCATTCGTAAGCACGCGCTCAATGCGCCGGGCCATCATCTCTGTTCCGTCAGCAACGGTCACCTGACCTGCGTGCAATGAATAGCCAATTCCCACGCCGCCACCATTGTGGATCGACACCCAGCTCGCGCCGCTGGCAGTATAAGCAGAGCATTGAGCAAAGGCCAATCAGCTACGGCATCGCTGCCGTCTTTCATCGCCTCAGTTTCACGATAAGGCGATGCAACGGAACCGCAATCCAGATGATCACGCCCAATTACAATTGGCGCTTTGAGCTTGCCTTTTTTCACAAGATCAT
>DASRCD010000397.1:0-13839 GCA_035653315.1 Candidatus Angelobacter sp. | reverse complement strand
GATTGGCTGCTTGCGCCGGCAATCAAAGAGCAACGCTTGAAAGACCGGGACTGTGACTCTCCATCTACTGCAAACCAAGCAAAGCCCACAGGTAAAAGCAATGTCGCCACCAAGCCATGTCTTATTTACCCCAGAAATTATTACCATTGGGTCCAGGGCGGCGTAGATTTTATTTATCTGGATAATGCTTCCAACGTGTTTGGCAAAACGCAGCTTGATTGGTTCAAAGACCGCGTAGCAAAAGCCCAACAAAATGCCGATGTTCGCAGCCTGGTTGTGGGAATGCATGAGGCGCTTCCAGATAGCATTTCCAGCGACCACGCCATGTGTGATGATGGAAAAAAAACGAACCCAAAATACCCATACGCTCAAAGCTGTGCTGAAGGTCGGGAGGCTTATAAGGCGCTGCTGGATTTTCAAGACAACGCTCCAGACAAACACGTTTACCTGCTGGCCAGCCATTCCCACTACTTCATGGATGGAACATTCAACAAGCTGCCTGTAAAACAACGAATTCGCGGCTGGATTGTCGGCACTGCGGGGGCCGTCCGCTATTCGCTGCCGGACGATAAAGATCTAAGCAATTACGCCAAGACTGACACTTACGGTTACTTGGTGGGAACGGTTGATAAAAAAGGTAATATCCAGTTTGAGTTCCAACGCCTTTCACCCGCTGACCTTACCGGCGAAACCCGGAAACGCTACTCCTCATCCTTCGTGAGCTGGTGTTTTGATAAGAACTCTGAAAACAAGGAGCCGAAACCGCCAAAGCTTACCAACCAGTGCCTGCCCTGATTATTTTTTCGTAATGAGTTTTCGCGCTTTTTTGAACACGTCCATGAACATCTTTTCCGTCAGCTTGCCGGTCAATGTGTTTTGCAGCGAAGGATGATACGAACAAAGCAGGATTCGGCCATCCGGCAGTTTGTACGTTTCGCCGTGCCCAAAAACAAATCCTGCCTTGGACTTGAGATCACCGCGGCGCTTCAGATAATTCAGGTACGCATCAAACGCAATCTTCCCCAGCACAATCACCACCTTCACATTTGTAAGCGCCGCAAGTTCAAGATCAAGGTGCGCAGAGCAGTTGGCAATTTCTTCCGGAGTGGGTTTGTTCTCCGGCGGCGCACAGCGGACTGCGGCTGTGATGTAAGCGTCAATCAAGCGGAGCCCATCGTCGCGATGGGTAGCGGTTGGCTGCGATGCGAATCCGGCTTTGTGCAGCACTGGATACATGAAATTTCCAGAACCGTCCCCGGTAAAAGGGCGTCCGGTGCGGTTTGATCCATGAGCCCCCGGCGCCAGCCCCAGAATGAGCAATTGGGCTTTGGGGTCGCCAAAACCCGGCACCGGTTTGGCCCAATATTCCCACTCCAGATAAGCGCGACGCTTAACCTCGCCTATTTTCTGGCAATGAGCAATCAGGCGCGAACACCGGGTACACGCCACGATTTGCTGGTTCAGGTAATTCAGATCCAGTTTGCCGGAAACAAGGACTGAAGGGTCAGGCTGGTCTGTGCTGCTGGACATTAATAAAATTCTAGCAGCAATCCCCTTGTGCTGGCTTGAAGCGACTGGAGCACTTTCAAAGGTGGATGAAGTACTCCCAAAACCTTATTTAACCCCCAAAACAATGTAATATTTACACCATGGGGGATTAAAGAATTTTCTGTACATCCGTCTGCGAACCTTTTCCTGCTACTCTGAATCTAATGTAACAGTACGGCGAGACATGAACCTGTATGTACATTTGGACATGTCCTGTGGTACAGTATGTGCTGTTGGCAAGTTAATGCTTCCAGAAGACCCGTTGTTTAAGGGGTGGTGACATATGGCGAGTCTGCTCGATGTTTTGTTTGGTTGCAGCCACAAGAATTTAAGCTTTCCTATTACCAAAAGGGCAGGTCAGCGGACCTCTCCTGCTGCCTCAATCACTGGCACTTACGTTGCATGCCTGGGATGCGGCAAGGAATTTCCTTACGATTGGCATGAGATGAAGGTAATTGAGGCTAACCCTAAATCTTACAATGCCTTAGCAGCTAAAGCGGCCGAGTCTTTTGCCAGCAAATAGACCTCTCGCCTGCATTAAAAACTTTTCCTGGTAGGCGGAAGCACTCTAGCTCCCGCCACCTATGTACTTCTTTGAAATCAGCCTTGTCTTTTCGTCACAGCTAAAAACTCCGGCTACTTGCGAATCTGTTTTTAAATCCCACAATTCTGTGGCATGATCTGTTCAAACGACGGAGACAAGCCTATGAAAATTCCCCTCAGCGGACAAAAATCGTCCACTGCGCAAAATGTATTCAGACGCAGCTCAAGCCGTCAGAACACCCGTTTAATGGAATCTACGTGTAAGAACTGTCGCTCATTTGTTGCGGCCAGCGTGCGTCCTGAACTGCTGGACTTTATTGAAAAACTTCATTTCTGCATCATGCAGAACAAGTTTCAACACACATCAGTGCGATCAATTTAAAGCTTCCCCAAAGAATAAAAGCGGCCCCTTCTAAGGGCCGCTTTCTCGTTTTATAGTGAAAGTTTATTGTTGCTGATCGCGACGCTTCAGCGTGGGACGATCATCGCCTTTATTGTCCCCACCGTCCTTGGATGCACTCTGGTTGCTGCGCCGCAAAGAGGGCTTGTTCGGGTTGGCGGAATCATCCACCTTGTGGCGATTTTCAATGGCTGCAAGACGGGCCTTCATGTCGTTAAATTCTGAAGTTGTCTCAATGTACTGATCTTTGGGAGGAAGAATGGTGGCAATCTCTTCCTGCGATTTTGTAATACGGTCCGGCGTTTGCGGATGGTCGGCAAAAACCTTGGCCATGGATCCGGGCTTTTTCTTCTCCTGCGCCTGGATCTTTTCAAAGAAGTTTACAAACTCGTTAGGATCGTAGCCCGCTTTGTACATGTACTGAATGCCAAGATAATCGGCCTCAGCTTCAAACCCGCGGGAGAACTTAAGGAACGTAACCGGCAACCCGATTCCGGCAGCTTCGCGGGCCGCCAAGCCAATTCCACCGCCCACAAAGATCAATGGCAGGCTCATATAATTGGCAAACTGGGCGCGTGTCAACTGGCGGGTGGTATGCCGGGCCGCCACATGGGCAATCTCATGGGCCATTACGCCGGCCAGCTCGGCTTCATTGTCGGCAGCCAGAATCAGGCCGGAATTCACATAGAAGAAGCCTCCCGGCAGCGCCATGGCGTTAATCACGTCAGAATCCACTACCTTGATCGTGAATGGCACTTTGGCGTCTGAGTTCCGCACCAGATTTTGCCCAACGCGATTCACATACTCATTAATCGTCGGGTCGGTCACCATTTTCAAGCTGGCTTCAAGCTGAGTGGCATATTCCTTGCCCATGCGGATTTCGCTCTCAATGGAGTACCAATCCCATCCGGCAACCTTGCGATTTCCAATCGCGTCCACGTCTTTCTTGCTGCCATCGTGCTTAATCTTTTTCTTGTCTTTCTTGTCCTTATCTTTATCAGAATCCTTATCGGTGTCCTGGTCCGTGGCCGGCTGCTCCTGGTCCGCTGGCTGGGCTTGCGTCTGGTTCTGGTCGGCAGGGCTGGCCGCTGGCTGGGACGTTGACTGGCTTTGGGGCGTCGATTGGCTCTGATCGGTCGCAGGCGCCTGGGTGCTGGGGGTCTGTGTCTTGGATTTATCGTCCTGGGCGAACGCTGCGGTAGACAGACTCACACCTGCAACCAGGATTAAAGTAAACAGCGAAAAACGTAGTTTCATAGCCACACTCCTAGCGAGAACGCTCCCGCTTGAGGACACCCTCATTATACGCCGGACATTCACGTATCTTGGTTAGATTTCTCCGGATACGTGTGCGATGCATGATTTACTTTCTCAGGCTACTCTGAAAGGTGAGAAAAACTTGTAAAAATTCAGTAAAGTAGGGCCGAATCAACCTTCAAATCCGCAACCTGAGTGGCTTTTGTCAGGTGCAGGATTTCCACTCTTCTGGCCAGCCATTCACCATTGGAATCCTGCCGTGCCGTGATCCGCACTTCCAGCCCTGGACTAAGGCATTCCGAGTCGCACTTTCGCCGCTGGCTTGCCGGAATATCTTCTCCAAAGACAATATCGGCTTTGGAAACATTCACCCGGCGCAATGCCCGGTTTCTTCCCTGAACAAAGATCCAGCCGGGAGTCACAGGAATATTTTCCGGAGGATCAATCACCCTGCCTCGAAAAGTGCCGTCCACGGCAAATAACGGCAGAGTTGCTACAAAAAGCACAAACGCAAGACCCGCACCCCAGAGCGCCCTCATAATATTTCAGATGCCAAGCTGCAGATTCGCGTGGGCCAACTTTTCTCACCCGTGCTCGCCTCCTCGCCCGCCGAGGCTCGGTTCTCTCAATCTGTGTCATCGATGTTATCAGCGGTAAGCCTTTGCGTTTCAATTTTGGCTTATCTGTCTCGCTGCCCGAGCCTTCTACCGATCCAGCATGATCCACGCGGGAGCATGATCGCTGGCATTTTCCTCGCCTCTCACCCATCGGTCAACACCGCCGTCGACAAGGTGCTCTGCTATTGACGGTGAAAGCAGCAGATGGTCCAGCCGCATGCCCTTGTCCTTTGGCCATCGTTCGCGTTTGTAATCCCAGAATGTCCAGAGCGGCCCTTCCGGCTTAAGCTTTCGTAGTGCGTCCGTCCAGCCTTGCGCCAGCAGACACGCAAACATCTTCCGGCTTTCCGGCTGGATCAATGCATTGTTATCCAGGGATCGCGTGGGATAGATATCCTGTGGCGTCGGCACAACGTTATAGTCTCCGGCCAGCACCACCGGCGCACCGCTCCGCATGAGCTCCGCAGCATGTGCTAGCAGACGCTCAAACCATGCTAGCTTGTAATTAAACTTCGGACCAGGCTGCGGGTTCCCATTCGGCAGATAGATGGATGTGACCAGGACACCATTCACCGCCGCCTCAATATAGCGGGCCTGATGATCGCCTTCGTCGCCCGGCAGGCTTGAACGCGTCAGAACCGGAGCCTGATCACGCGCCAGAATCGCCACGCCATTCCATGAACGCTCACCTTGCCACACTGCTTCATAGCCCACGGAACGTAGCGCCTCTGCGGGAAATGCTCCCTGCTCCGCTTTGAGCTCTTGCAGGCTCACAACATCCGGCTCAGCTTTGGCCAGCCAGCCTAAAAGATTCTCCAGCCGCTTGTTAATATTGTTGATGTTGAACGTTGCGACTTTCACCAGACCTCTTCCTATTCTTAAGCCTCGTCATCCTGCGGGCTGTTGACAAATACGAGTTGGCCCTAGGGAATGCGTTGTTTTAGCGTTCTCAGCCGTCGCGCTTTCATTGGTAGATAGAGTAGAGGAAAAATGAAGAGTAGAAAACGTCATCAGCCTTCAAGAATCTTTAATGGACTGATGAGACAGCGAGCTACCTTAATAATACTAACTATGCCTTAGGGTACCGTATCCTTGCGCAGGTGGGATGATATTTTCTGATCAGTTTCTATTGAGCCACGCAGGCGAGGGCGCCTGCGCCCCAAAACTCCAGAACGCGAATTTGTGATCAATGTCAATGTAAATTCGCTGGCCGGACTAATATTCCATAGAGTTGTTAATCGTAATATTCAAGCCCTAAATGCGTGATCAGCGATTCACCTTTCAGGTGGCGCAGCGTGTTCTTCAGCTTCATGGACTGAATAAACAGATCGTGCTCCGGATAAAGCCCCGGCGCCGTCATGGGCGACTTCAAATAGAAACTCAGCCATTCCTGTACGCCCAAGCCGCGCAGGTCTTGACTGCGTTGCGCTAAATCAAGGAAGAGCACCAGATCCAGCACAATAGGCGCAGCCAGGATTGAGTCGCGGCAGAGAAAATCCACCTTGATCTGCATGGGATAGCCAAGCCAGCCAAAAATGTCGATGTTGTCCCAACCCTCTTTATTATCACCCCGCGGCGGATAGTAATTGATGCGGACTTTGTGATGGATATTCCCGTAAAGCTCAGGATAGAGCTCCGGCTGAAGAATGCGGTCCAGCACGGAAAGCTTGGATTCTTCCTTGGTCTTGAAAGAGCCGGGGTCTTCCAGTACCTCGCCGTCGCGATTGCCCAGGATGTTCGTTGAAAACCATCCGTTCATGCCGATCATGCGCGCTTTAAATCCCGGCGCCAGGATCGTCTTCATCAGCGTTTGGCCGGTCTTAAAATCCTTGCCCGCGATTGGCGCATTGTTGGCCTTGGAAAGCTCCATCATCACCGGAATGTCCACGGTTAAATTCGGTGCGCCGTTGGCAAAGGGCACGCCTTCCATCAGCGCCGCATAGGCGTAGATCATGGATGGCGCAATATTGGGATCATTCTTTTCCAGGCCGCGCTCAAAGGCTTCTAAAGAGTTGTGCACCGCGCTCGGCTTAATAAAAGACTCCGTGGAAGCGCACCAGATCATCACCAGCCGGTCTGCTCTGGACTTCTTCTTGAAATCGCGGATGTCCGCGCGCAACTGATTGGCCAGGTCTTTTTTGTTCTTACCTTTTTTTACATGCTTGCCGTCCAGCAGCTTCACATAATTACGGTCAAAAACCGCCTTGCGCGGCTTAATGGACTTTAAAAATGGCTTAATCTGGTTCAGCAGGTCCTTTTCAATTACGCCGGCATTCATGGCAGCAGCATAGGCGTCATCTTCAAAAATGTCCCAGGCAGTAAACACCAGGTCTTTTAAATTGGCCAGCGGAACAAAATCTTTGATCCTGGGTGAGCGATTGTCTGTACGCTTTCCCAAACGGATGGTACCCATCTGCGTAAGCGAACCAATTGGCTTGGCCAGCCCCTTGCGTATGGCTTCTACGCCGGCAATAAACGTGGTTGCCACCGCGCCCATGCCAACAATCATTATGCCCAGTTTGCCTTTTGCGGGAGCTATTTTGGTTGCAGTCGTCTTTTCAGCAGATGATGCCATCAGTTACAGGACCGTCCTTCAGTTGAGTGGAAACTTGTTATCTTCTCGTATTGAGAGCGGTTTGTAAACCTTGCTCTTATTAATGAAATGAACCAGTTACTAAATCAGCAGCCAAAGGCGGATCAAACAGCGCAAGCTCTTCTTGCGTAGGAGCCTCAAATATCTTTGACCATTGGATTAGCTCTTCCTTCTTGATGGGAGGTTCTTCTGTCCCGCGGCGCTGAATTCTCTCAAATAAAACGTCAACAGGCGCAGATAAATAGTGCAATTCAACCTCGACGCCAAGCTCACGTGCTCTCAGGCGCAGCGTATCGCGCTCTGACCTGGCCCAAGTGCCCCACTCGATCACAACGCTTACTCCACGGATAAGCAGGTCCTGCGCCAGCTTCCATTGCAACGCTTCAATCTTCGCGCGCTTCTCTTCGTTATAAAGATTGATAGAAAGCTCGTCGAGCCATTCGTCAGGACAAAAACGGATTGCACCAAACCGCGTTTCAAGCACCTTGGCCAGAGTGGTCTTACCGGAGCCGGGCAACCCGCACACAATCATCAGTCTTGCGCGCTGATTGCCCATAATCATTACGCCTCAGCTCGCATGCGGCCTTTCCAATGGGATCTTACAAACCAGACAATCGCAGTCAGAAGCAACAACACAATCACGGCATCCATTCGATGAAACCATTCTTTGAGCCGGGGATCTTTGTCCCAGCGCTCGCCCAGCTTCATGCCGATCCATGCAAGCACAAAGCACCACGGCCATGAGCCAATGAATGTGTACACATGAAAGCGAGCGCGCGGCATTTTGCCAATACCGGCCGGCAGCGCGATAAAAGTACGGATCACTGGCAACAGCCGCCCGATAAAGACCGCCGCTGCGCCAAAACGCGCAAAGAAATGCTCCGCCCGCTCCAGTTCATGCCGGCCCATGAAGATGTACGAGCCATAACGCTCCACCAGCGGCCTGCCGCCATAGCGGCCAATTTCATAGGCAATAATCGAACCCAGATTGCAGCCGAGCGCGCCCGCCGTTGCTGCCCAGAGCAGATTGAATCGGCCGGTATAAACCAGGTACCCGGAAAATGGCATGATCACTTCAGAAGGCAGCGGAATACAGGCTGATTCAATGCCCATTAACAGGAGCACGCCTAAATAGCCACTTTTGGAGATTACGGCAATCACGAACGTGGCTAAACCAGCAATAATTTTTGAAATCATTTTTTCCTGAGCGTCTTTTAGATCGCCATTAGATTGCCAGACAGGGATTAGAAATCTTGTGAATCCTGCGTGAAAGTGTAGCCGGGCAGCGTCATGCCGTTGTCAACTTTGGTGATCTTCACCCGGATCGTCTCGGAATCCGGCGCGCTCACCTTGGCTGGACGCAACATGGCATATTGCGTGAACAGTTCGCCATAAACTTTTGTCACCAGAAAGTTGTCGCCGCTTTCATCGCTGCGCCATACTTGCCCTGCTTGCACCGCTTTGACCATAAATTTCAGAGTAATAAGTGCGCATCACTTCGGTCAATGGCGGCGAACCATGGTTAACACTTAGCATTCAACCAAACCAGATTGACCCTTGCTAGCGTTCTGATCGGATAAAAATCAGCCGCAAATCAACGCGAAACACGCGAATTTTTCTATTCGTGTTCATTTGCGAGGTTCGCGGCTTGTTCCTTCTTGATCTGCGTTCATCTGTGGATCTGCGGCTACTTCCCGCCTTTAATCCGGCAACTTGCCGCTGAACAAAGCTTCTAACCCCGCGGCTGGGCAGCGGACGCCCACATAGAACGTGCCAAACAGCGCATACACGGCGCTCACCTCATCAAAACGCATTTCATAGATCAACTTTTTGAAGATCAGTGGATCATCGGCAAAAAGATCAACGCCCCACTCCCAATCATCAAAGCCAATAGACCCAGTAATGATCTGCCGCACGGTTCCGGCATAGCGGCGTCCCACCAGGCCGTGCTCTTCCATCTGCCGCTGGCGCTCTTCAATAGGCAGGCTATACCAGTTCTTGTCCTCACCCCGGCGACGGTCCATGGGATAAAAACAGAGATAGCGGTTTGTTGGCATCTGCGGGAACAAGCGCGGACGCATTGCTTCTGTCTGGCGTTTGATGGTCTCTTCCACGGCGGCGTTCCACTCCGGGGAATGCGGTTCAGTTCCCTTTTCGCGCAGCGTGCGAAAGAGTTTAACCGAAGACTCATACAAGCCAAGCTCTACCACAGAAAGATAAGATGTGGTCTGCTCTAGGTAATCATTCAGGCGTAAGCGCGTAATTTCCAACTCGGCGGCCTTAAGTTGATCAAAGGAGCTGCGGAAATGGACCAGCAGGAGATCGCCCTTATGCCCCAGCAGGGAAAAAAGGGCGCTTTGTCCAGCGGCATCATTTTCCATCTTCAGCAGCGCAGCGGATGCCTCAGCGGCAATCTCATGCTGCTGGGCCTGGCTCAGTTTGCGCCACTCTGCCCAGCGAAAGCGAAACATCTGGTGTAACACGCTGGAACCTTCAATGGTAAGCGGCACCGCATGCAAATCGCTGGTGATTCCGGCTTCAACTTTGCTGGTAGTTGCCATTTCTTTCCTCTCTGCTATTGTGATTGTAAGCCCGCTGCTTTAGATTTTGTGTCTATGCCCGCTGCAAAAAAGCCGCTTGTAAAAACCAGGTCTGGAATTAAAAAAATTGCTCAGGCCGCCGCGCCTGCCAAAGCCAAGTCCGTTCAGCCCAAATTACCCAAAGGCAAATATGATCCCCTGGCTCCGGAGCGCGTTCAGGACATTCTAAATCGGCTGGACCAGCAATATCCCAACGTTCGTTGCGCCCTTCACCACAACAGCGCGTGGGAACTTGTAATTGCCACCATTTTATCCGCCCAATGCACGGATGTAATGGTGAATAAAGTAACTCCCGGCCTGTTTCAGCAATATCCCACGCCCCAGGCGATGGCGGCAGCCACTCCTGAAGAACTGGAGCCAATCTTGCGACCCACCGGCTTTTACCGCAATAAAGCCAAGTCCGTGGTGGGGGCTTCCAAAGGGATTGTTGAGCAGTTTGGCGGTGAAGTTCCCGACGACATGGACAAGCTCTTGACTCTCCCCGGCGTGGCGCGAAAAACCGCAAATGTGGTGCTGGGTTCATGGTTTGGGAAAGCCGTGGGCGTGGTGGTGGATACGCATGTGCATCGCATCTCCCGCAGGCTGGAGCTCACCAAAGCCGATGATCCCAAAAATATTGAGCAGGACCTGATGAAGGTCATCCCGCAGAAGAAGTGGATCGACTTTTCCCACCAGATTATCCATCACGGCCGTGCGTTGTGCGTGGCGCGAAAACCAAAATGCGCGGAGTGCCCGCTGGAAAACATCTGCCATGCGGCGGACAAAACATGGTCAACGGTGGATATACATAAGTCGGCGCAGCCGTAAATAAACTCATGGCCAATAATGCCCAATTAAATTTATTGGCTGGCGCTGAAATTCTTGCGTCTGCATTATTGCCGCATGGCTTCATCTTCAAACTGGAAACCGAGGGCAAAGGTTCTGGTGGTTTTTTTGCCAGTGGCGCTTACTGCAAAGGCAACCGCCGGCTGGAGCTGCACTTCCGCTACTCTCTTGGGATGGTTACTTATCACATTGGCCCGGATTCGCTCGACCATGAAACATATATGCGGCTTCTGGGCGTTTATGGTCAAAATCAATATCCTGGCTTTTCTTCCGATCCATTGCAGTCATTCCATCACCTGTCTGCCGACATTGAACAATATTGTGAAGCTTTCACCAAGGGTGATGGCAGCCAATTCCATTCACTAGTTCTGGCTCTTCAGTCGGATTCCACCATGTTCAAAGGCCTCTTATGAAGTATTACATTCTGAAAACAATTTTTATCGTTTGTCTATTCTTTGCTGGACAGAGCTTCGGTCAATCTCAGGATGTTCCTGCCGTCATCACCGATCCCACCCAACTTACTTCAAAACAAAAATTTGATATCCAGCCTTTCACCATTGAAAAACTCTACATGACGCGCGCCATTGCCTATAGCTCATGGTCTCCTGACGATAAACAGGTTGCATTCGTTACCACCATCTCTGGCCGCTATAACATCTGGCTGGTTCCCGCGCAGAGCGGGTGGCCCACACAGCTCACGGTGAGCAATCAGCGGCAGATCAACATTGCCTGGTCGCCCAAAGGCCGCTGGATCGCCTACAACTCTGACTATGACGGCAATGAGCAATGGGACCTGTTTCTGGTATCAACCACAAATGGCCAGGTGGTAAATCTTACGAACACACCTGAGGTTTCTGAAGAAGGAGCTGTGTGGTCGCCCGATGGAGAAAATCTGGCTTACAGCAGCAAGCCTAAACAAGCCCCCAATTACGAGCTTGATTCGATCGAAATTCTTACAAAGAAGGTCACTCACCTAACCAGCAACACGCCGCCGCAATTCAGCAACATGAACCCCATCTGGTCCAAAGACGGTAAGTGGATTGTTTTTACGCAGGAAACTGCTACGGGCAAAGATGCAAACGTCATGATTGTGAGTTCTTCTGGCGGAAATGTAAAAAACCTCACGCCGCATCAGGGCCAGCAGAAATTTCTCGCAACGGATATCTCGCCCGATGGCAAAACAATTCTGATCACATCCAATGCAGCTAATGGCTATCAGAATGTCGGCTTGCTGGATGTTGCCACACAGAAAATTACCTGGCTCACTTCAGATAAATGGGAGGTGAATACAGCAAGATTTTCGCCAGATGGAAGACGATTGAGTTGGACTGTGGATGCCGATGGCAATCGCGATATTTATGTTTACGACATCGCTACTCGAAAGGCGCACGCGTTGCCTATTGCCAAAGGAATGAACTGGTTTGACGTACAGGAAACGCCTTTCAGCCACGACGCCAGGCATCTGCTGTATATCCATGAAGGCGCAAATGCACCGAATGATCTCTGGACTTATGATTTGACCGCGCAAAAACCCTTGCAGATCACCAATTCTCTTGTTGGTGGATTGCGCAGTGAAGATATGGTCGAGCCATTTCTTGTTCACTATCCCAGCAAGGACGGCAAATGGCAGATCTCCGCGCTCGTTTACGTGCCTTACAACGCTGAAAAAAATGGCAAGAACGCAGCGGTCGTACTGATTCATGGCGGCCCGGATTCGCAAAGCAGAAATTCTTTCAGCCCATCCATCCAGTACCTTGTGAATCAAGGTTACTTCGTAATTGCGCCCAACTATCGCGGCTCAACCGGATACGGCAAAGAATTTGAAGATGCCAATCGCTTTGATATGGGCGGCGGCGACCTGGAAGACGTAATCTCCGCTGCCGAATGGATCAAAAAATCCGGCTTTATCGATCCTAAAAAGGTTGCGGTGATGGGCGGCAGCTACGGAGGCTATCTCACCATGATGGCCGTAACCAAAGCGCCCGATTTATGGGCCGCTGGTGTTCCTATTGTTCCCTTCGTTAACTGGTTTACTGAGATGGAAAATGAGGACCCTCTTTTACGTGAGTATGATCTGGCTAATACGGGCAATCCCGCAAATGAAAAAGACAAGGCAAGGCTGAAAGACCGGTCACCAATCTACTTTGTGGACCAGATCAAAGCGCCGCTGTTACTGCTGGCTGGAGGCAATGATCCGCGCTGCCCCAAGACTGAAGCTGAGCAGGTGGCCAGCGCCATCAAAAAGCGCAACGGAGTGGCTGAGTTGAAAATTTATGAAAATGAAGGCCATGGCTTCGCCAAAGTTGAAAACCAGATTGACGCTTACACGCGTGTGGCTGAGTTCCTGAAGAAGTATGCCGAACCGGCAAAGTGCGGCTGCAATATTTATGACTAAGCTTTAGCTCCTCTGCGCATAAATACCAGACTCATTGCATGGATCACGCTTGCAGCGCCCAGTGACAATAAAAATGCCGGCAGCGCAGAAAAACGCACCAGGAATATGGAAAGTGTCGCGCAAAAAACTGCCATTGTGTATAACCCGAGCGTGACGCCGCGCAGCACCTTCACCGCAGCGCCAGCGCTTTGAACGTGGCTGAAAATCGCCAGGATTGACGTATACACAGGAAAAACAGTCAGAATTCCGCTGCGTTGCGGGCCAAGTTGGGCAGCCACGCCTGTAAGCACCAGTACCATGACCGTTGCGGTTATCATGCGTAACCAGAGTTCATATCCGGGCCGGGGCTGAACGGGTCTCTCCTGCGCCGGCTGCGGGAACAGAACAAACAGAATCACGCTAATCGCCATCACTGTCAGCGCAAATATCCAACCCAGGCGAAGATGTACCCGCATTAAGATCAAACCCGTTGCGCAGTACGCAGTCCACCCTGCCAGCGTGCTGGCCCACCATGGCCAGTATGGACAACAGAATGAATAAACCAGGCAGAAGAATGCCCATGCCGTGAGTCCAAGCAAACTGCCGTATGCCGCAGCCGCGGCAAATGGATGCCCTTGCTGAAGCGTAATGAAAAGAAGAATAGGAGCGGCATTGACCGGTAAACCAAGCAGCCAGCCGGAGATTCCCGGCCCCCACTTTCTTCCCGCCAGACTGACTAGCCCAATCAATATGGGCGCAATAATGATTTTAAGCAGAAGCACTGAGCATTTTACTAGCTATGGTTTTGCCTCAGGCGAGTGAGTGGAAGCAAAGTCAGCGATGGCCTGTGACAGGCCCTGCATCGTGTACTCTCTGGCTTCAATGTTTGGCCTGAAACCGGCTTGCGTAAGCGTTCCGCTGGTCACCGGCCCGATTGATGCCAACTGGATCTCCCGCAATGCGGGATAGTGGTCTTTCTCCAGTAGGTCTAAGAAATTTGTCGCTGTGGAAGAGCTGGTGAAAGTCACAATGTCAGGACGCGTTGTGTTGTTCGCAAAAAGACGGTTCAGTTTTGCCTTGGC
>DASRCD010000396.1:0-2603 GCA_035653315.1 Candidatus Angelobacter sp. | reverse complement strand
CCCTGCGGCTATCACGGCTCGGCGCAGCGTGAGTGCCAGTGCACTCTGGCCATGATCCAGCGTTATGTTTCCAAGATTTCCGGGCCGCTGATGGACCGCATTGATATCCATATCGATGTACCCGCAGTGAACTATAAAGAGCTGCGTGGCAGTGACAGCAAAACAGAAAGCTCCGCGCAGATACGCCAGCGCGTAATCAAGGCGCGTGAAGTCCAGCTTAACCGCTTTGCCGCAGCCGGTGAACGCAATTATTCCAACGCGCAGATGGGCTCGCGCCAGATCCGTACTTACTGCGAACTTGGCACTGACAGTGAGCGCATGCTGGAACGCGCCATGCAGCAGCAGGGCCTCAGCGCCCGCGCCCATGACCGCATTCTGAAAGTCGCGCGGACTATCGCCGATATGGAAGGCAATCCGCACATTGAAAGCAAGCACATCGCCGAAGCGATTCAATACCGGACGCTGGACAGGACGTATTGGGCGTAAGAAGTTCCTATGCCAGCACATCGCCCAATCTGGGGGATTGCCAAATGCCGGCGATTTTGGCAATTTCTACTGGCCGCCATCATGGTTGCTCCGGGAATACACTTGCACTAAACTTTGCTGTGATGAACTCTTCCCAATCTAGCCGCGCACGCTACCGTGTCATCTTCGCCAGCGATGCGCAAGAATTAGAAGCAAAACTGAACGACATCAATTTCGTTCCGCCTGAATACGCAATTACGCATCTTACGTTCAATTCCGGACGCGCTGAATACCTGGTGATTCTGGAAAACGAAGACCTCACGCGTTAGTGCACCATCCGGTCATCCGTTGCAGCGATCTATGGTTTCAGGAATTCGTGCGCGCTGCATCCTTCGCGATTGTATGAAGCGTGGGGATTACCATTATTCCAAACTAGCTTTAATCAACAGTCCTATATGGAATCCGCTAACCGCATCCAGCCTCTGCGGAACCAAAAGAAGATTCCAACTTCCCCGGCAATAACTAAAGCAAGGAACACGTACTTTGGCCAGCGATGCCGATATTGGTCATAGAGCTTCCAATATGAATCAGGATCGCGTGCTGCATGGGTCTGCGCATCTGCCCATGCATCTAAAGCTGCCGGGCTCGAAGCATCCAGGGGATGTCCCTCTCTACTGTTCGCTTCTGATGCATGGAATTCCCGCGTTCTGGTGTCAAAAACAAAGTTACGCATACTGGAGGTTTTGAAATCGAACTGGGTCCCCACAAAATACGGATCAGAAAAATTAAGTTTGATTATGGAGCGGACATAGCCCGGCCCGGCTAGAGGCGTGTCGGTTTCATATCCAGGTGCCTTGATGTAGCCATCGTACGTGTTAAGACTGCCGAGAACGTATCCATTGGGCAAAGTCACATATGGGTCACCACTCAACCCGCAGTCCTGGTGGGCAATTCTATTTGAGATTTGCACATGGATCAGAAATGCAACCACGAACCACAGCAGTCCCAGGAATGGAGCTACAGCGCCAACAATGGCTGCTTTCTGGCTGCTAACTCCACGGCGAACCCTGCGTCGTGCAACAACATACAAAATAACAGACAGAATGCATGCGCCACCGATGCCTGCAATTGCAGCGATCACAATCGTCATGAAAACAGCCATGCCAGCCATAGAAGGATTAACCTCTAACACTAACCGTTACTAACCACATCGCCGAGAACTGAGAAATTTTTCACCACAGTAAAAATGGCGATGGGCATGCAGTTTTGCAAATGGAACTACGGAGAAGAGCGCGTAAGAGATTGCCGGCTGTCATGTTTGTCCGATTCTGCTTAGCGGTAAAGCCAAATGGTTCACCTGCAAGGAATTATTATGAATGGAAAATCAATAATTCAGATGCGTAAATTATTGACTCCTGACGCGCGAACCAATACTCAAGCGTAAATAAATTGGCTCAGGTGTAAAAGCTATTGAGAATCTCTGGAATTTTTTATATATTCCGCTCACCCCCTCAATTCAATTTTGCTTGCTGGAGCTTTGCAGTGCTTCGTTTACCCAGTCTTGTCTTATATCTGGTTGTATTGGCCGTTACTTTGTCTTTCGCCAAGGACAAAAGTAATGACCGGATCCAGGAGTGGCTCCCGCTGACCCAACAGGATTTTGACACTCATACAGTGCCCAATGATCCCGGCGCTAACGCCATTCAGCTCTATTTTGGGTATTACAAAGACGATAATGCCAGCTTTATCAGCGTGTATCACCGCATCAAGATTTTGAATGATGCAGGCAAAGACCTTGCAAATATAAAAATCGAACTTGAGCCCCGGCAATCCCTCAAGGAATTGGCGGCACGGACTATACATCCCGATAAGAGTATTGCGGAATTTATAGGCAAGCCATTTGAGAAAATTCTGGCGAAAAATCGCGGAATAAAATACACCGTAAAAACCTTTACTTTGCCTGAAGTAACGGTTGGCAGCATTATTGAGTATCGATATGAAATTGCTCTCCCGCCGCATACAGTCAACCTGATCTCCACCTGGCCGGTGCAACAGGACTTGTTTACCGTAAAAGAAGATCTTCGCTTCCGTGCTTTTCAGGGAGTTGTGGAAGTTCCCACGGAGTGGACAAACCTTGT
>DASRCD010000395.1:0-8865 GCA_035653315.1 Candidatus Angelobacter sp. | reverse complement strand
TCTTATCGCGCAGGTCGCGCAGAAGACGAAAATAGGGCCGGGCGGCCTGCGGATCATCGGTGAAAGGCGGCACTGTCATCAACCCGCGAATATGCAGATGCTCCAGTCACGGGGCCGCAAGCAGAAGGGCTTCCAATTCAGGCGAATCCAGCGGAATTCCAGCTTTGCTTTTTTCTTCACCTGTTTTGATTTCAATCAGCACGGGAATCTTCTTTCCCGCCTGTGCCGCCGCATCATTGATCTTTTCCGCCAGCCTTACTGAATCCACGGAATCAATGGCCTGGAACAGATCAGCCGCCTTCTTTGCCTTGTTGCTTTGCAAATGTCCTATCAAATGCCATTCGGCTTCCTTGAGTCCGGCAAGGGACTGCTGCTTGCCTTCAAACTCCTGCACCCTGTTTTCGCCAAAAACGCGTATGCCCGCCGTGTACGCTTCATGAATGCGCTCCGAATCCACGGTTTTGCTTACGCCCATCAATAGAATGGAGTCACCATTGCGCCCTACGCGCGCCGCTGCGCCGGCAATCCGCTCACAAATGGCGGCAACATTTTCAGCAATCGACATGCAAGCACCAGAGCCAGTCAAAAGTATACAAGTTTACTTTTGCCAAACCGTTATTAACCTCCTGTAAACCTGTAGATCAATCCCAACCTGCTGGCAGCCTTTCACGATAAACTGAACTCTAACCCACACAGCGGGTTCGGGCTCAATATTTTTGGAATGAGAGGGCAACAAATGCGTTATGTAAATGGATTAGCCGTGGTTTTTCTGCTGATAGTTGGGGGAGCGTGGATGCACAGCGCCGCCCAGGCCCCAGGCGGTTCTTATCGCGAGACTTGCAGGGACGTTGAAGTCCGCGGATCAACATTGTATGCAAACTGCAAGGACGCCAACAATGAGTGGCGGCGCACGGAGTTACGCGACTATGACCGCTGCGGCGGTGAAATACAGAACCTGAATGGAAGCCTGCAATGCACGGGAGATGACCGTCGCGGTGGTGACAGAGGCGGCTTTGGCTGGCGTCACGGCGACCGTGGCTATAACGGCGCTCCTCGCGGCTCCTATGTTGAAACCTGCCAGGACATCCATACTGATGGAAACACATTGATCGCCCGCTGCCAGAAGAGGAATGGCAGTTGGAGGGACACCACGCTCAAACACTATGACCGGTGTGGGACCATTGAAAACGATAACGGAAGACTGAGCTGCAGGTAACCGTCTATATTGCTAGGTTGGAACTTCCAAAATAAATGCGGCGCTTTTTGCGCCGCATATTTTTTGTCTGAATGATATTCGCTGAATTATCCAGCCATATTTTTAGCCGGCAATACCAGCAGCAGTGGCGGATCAAACGGTGTAGGCGGCCTGAGATGCAGGGAAGTAATGCCATGCACAGAGTCTCCTGAAATTCGCACCTTCTGCCCGCCGGCGCGCAATGCATTTTCATAATCAAAGTACACTGGCGCGCTGCTTGTTTCTTTTAAGCCAACGGCAAACAGGTAAAACTCGCCTTCCGGAACGTCTTTTATCTGGAACATGCCGTTCTGCGTGATTGTGCAGCACACCGGGTTTCCCTGCGGAATTCTTGTGGTAAACAGGCCCACGGCAATCATGCCCTGAAAATGACTGGGCGCGGTCACATGGCCGGTGAGCGTGGTTCCCGGCTTTGAATGCAAGCCACTGTTCACAGGTTTGCGGGATGGCAGCTTCCTGCGTTCTCCGGTGAGTTTGCGGAACCGCACTGGTGAAACGCCCAGCACATCGGCAAAGCGCCGGGTAAAAGTCCCGACGCTGCTATAGCCAACTTCATAGCAAATGTCGATGACTTTCTTTTGCGTTTGAAAGAGCATGCGCTTGGCTGCCTCCAGCCGCAGGGCATAAAGAAATTGCAAAGGTGGCACGCCCGTAACCTGCCGGAAGGTCCGGTTGAAATGATACGGGCTGGCAAAGCCGATTTTTGCCAGTTCGCGCAGCGTGATTGGCTGGTCAAGCTGGCCGCGCATGGCTGTAATCGCACGCTCCACGGATTCATAGTGGGAGCGCACCGTCGAGTCTCGCATGACTGAAGAGCCCATAATTTGCCGCCTTTCTAAACTTTGATTTATGCCCGCATCAATTGCGGTTCGGCGAATGCCGCAAGCGCTTGCTGTAACTGCGCTGGAATCGCGGTAGGAACCAGATCTTCGTTTTGCCGACGCATGCACGCGATTTCCTGCTCACCCCGGCCCACTAATTCCTGCCGCGTGCCCTGACGCCAGTATTCAAACCGCATGGCGATCCTGTTTTGCGCGATTGCGCCCAGATACATCCGTACCACTACTTCATCGAATGCCTTTAACTCGCCCAGATATTGGCAGGAGCATTGCAGAGTGACCAGGGCAAGGCCGTTCTCCAACTCCCGCAGGACTTCCGGGGCATGTTCGCGCAAAAACATTTCGCGCGCCCTGCCTTGCCAGCGCAGATGGTTCACGTAATACACGTTACCCACCAGATTTGTTTCCTCAAAACCCACTACGTGTTTGTATTCGTAAGCTCTCATTGATTTCTCTGTAGAACAAAACCCAGGGCATACTCTGAATCGCTTGTGTTGATTTGTGTGGTAGCAGCCTGAAATTCGCCGCCGGAGAAAATGGCCCACCCATCTTTGCTGCATGAATTGAGAGATATGGGCTGCCCAAAGTCCGCTCCTACTTTGCGCAGACTTTCTTTCAGTGTCCAGATTTGCGCGGCCGCGCTTGCAAATGCAGTGTGGGATTGCGCTTCAAGCATTCTGGCCAAAGCAAAGTCTTCTTTTCCCAGCAATTTTTCCCAGCAGGCGGCATCGCGGCAGGCGATCTTTTCCATGTCGCAGCCAATGTTCGGTTTCGCGGTTATCAATAATGTGATGTCATGGGCGTGTGAGATTGATATGTGAGTAACAGCACCTTGTATTCCTATCAACTCAGGTTTGCCATCACCGCGATGGATCAATGTTGCATCTGCCCCAAACATTTCCCGTAAGGATGCGGCAATCGCATTTTGCCGAGGCTCTTTCGTCTCTTTCTTCACGTGCAGCAGGTCAATCCTGATTGTCTGGTCGTGCAAAAGTTCCCTGGCTTTTCTTTCTAAGTACGGAACCAGCAGGGCCAGCGGCCAGGGCGTTTTCACTGCAATGGGCGCCACCGCTTTCAAATGCAGGCCTTCCCACTGCTCGCATATCTTGCCTTCCGTGTCTTCCATCTGGACGTCATAAATAAAGTTTTCTCCCTGAGAAGCACGCTCCACCGCGCGGACACGGACTTCCGCATGAGACCATTCGGCAAAGAGCGAAACGCGATCTATGCCAATTGGCAGCAGTGTCTTGTGTGGAATGCATCCTTGAATCGAGTGCAGCGCCGCATCACGAGAGGCCGGATCACCCAGCGCCAACTCCGGCGATAAATGCCGCGCGAACCATGGTGTTGCTGAAGGCGCACTGATCCGGGCAACGCTTTCATTGAAATGCAGGAGTTCATACCCTTGAATGCGCGCAAAACGCCCGTGATGAAAAAGAATGTTTCCATATAGATCCACGGCGGGATCCAAGGGCGGCTTCTCATACGTGGTATTCGTTTCCCGGCGTTCGATTTTTGACGTGATCTCCGCCGGATTTTCCGGGAAGATACATTCGCAAGAAAAATGGTCAATCTTGAACCCCGTGCTGGAGCACCGGATGACCACGGAAACCTTCCCTGGTTCTGTTTGCAAAGCAGCCGTGCGAATCGTGACCGGCTTATTCCGCGGAACAACAATCGGGTGCTCAAACCGCAAACTCTTGAAGCCCGGCAAAGCGTTTGACCGGGCCAATGCCTGTGCCACTTGCGCCATGGCTTCCATGCCCACCACGGCTGGAAGCAACTGCTCGCCTTGAAACACATGCTCTGTTACATAAGGATCTTTCTCAATACTCAACTCGGCATCGGCAATCAGTTCAATGCCGGGCGTGTACAAGCGCGTGTGCTCCAGAAAGCGCAGCAGCGGCAGTTCAGGCTTTTCAAATTTGAGCGTGGGCAGATCGCCAAAGCGGCCCGTGATAATTGCGGAAGCAGGCGCATGCTCCCACGCCAGCATTGTTTGCAGGCATTGAATCGCATCATTGATTGGCAGTGGCGTGATCCCTTGCCGGATGAGCGAATCCAGCACGCCCAGCCGCTGGCCCATGCCAATGCCACCCCAGACTGACCAGTCAAGATTCACACAACGGCAATGCGGCTGCGCTTTTTGCCAGCGCTCAATCTCATAAGCCATCCACTCATTCGCCAGCCCGTAATGTGCTTCCCCGTGCAGGCCTGTGCGCGCAATGATGGAGCCGAACGTTATCAGCAAATGTAATTCTGCGGGACCAATGCTGCTTAAAACATTTTGTAATCCTAGGATCTTGGGCGCAAACACTTCACGCAAATTGTCACTGGTGATCTCTTCCAGCCGCTTCGGGTGGTTGGTGCCCGCGCCGTGCAGTATTGCAGTGATCGGGCCAAATTCCTGCCGGATTTTCTTTACTGCACTCTGTACCGCATTGTGGTCAGTAACGTCCGCAGCGAAATAACTATAATGAACTCCGTTTGCTGCAATGCGGTCCAGATTTTTTCTGAGCGCGTCATCTTTTTCCGGCGTGGACCTCCCGAGCAGGGCCAAGCGGCAGCCTGACAACCACGCAAGTTGTAAGGCGCTCTCCGCGGCTATCCCTTTGCCGCCGCCAGTCACCAGCAACACGTCCGCAGAACCCAATGCATTCGTGGTCTGGGACGCTGCAGGATGGAGCAGCTTCAGGCGCGGCTCACGACGGACCCCAGCCAGATCATAATGTGCTTCCACAAAGCCCTGATTTGCATTGGCTTCGGCAGCCGTCCACCTAGCGGCATCCGTATGTTCCAGCGATGCATTCACCACGGTCACGCGCATGGCTGGATTTTCCAGGTACAAGCTCCGCGCCAGCGCGCCTGCGCCCACTCCATCCTGTATGAAAACGATTTGCGAATAGTTTTCTTTGAGCGCTGCCTGCGCAGATTGCAACAAAAATAACGCGGATTGCTCGTCGAACTTCTGTGGAACACAGCAGACAAGGCCTCTGCCTGCTACCGATCGGAATTCTTCCCGCAGTGTGCTGAGAAACGCAGGCTCCGCAGCTCCCACAATCTGCCATTCGCCTTGCGACCGCGCCGGTCCGCGGGGCAGAGTTTTTTCCACCAGTTCAATGCCCAGCGCCCTGATCCATGAATCCACTCCTGCCGGGTATTTTTCGCTTAAGGCAGGCTGCGACTGCGTGCGCAGTCCTTCCAGCGTCTTAGCTGTTTCCGCCAGCGTGGCATTGGTAAATTCCGCCGGAGTGGCCGGCGCTGGTAGTGACAACAGGCTAGCTGCTTCCAGAACAATCTGGCTGATGGTGATGGAATTTAAGTGCAGGTCGGTCAAGAAACGATGCTCAGGCTGTATGGCACTCAAGGAGAGTTGCGTGCGTTGTGCCACCAGTTGCAGCAGCACTTCCAGCGCTGAATTTGCATTGGCTGCGGAAGCAGCCTGGGCTGGAATTGCTGTTGTTTGCTTTGCCGCTGGCCGGCTGAAAGATTTCGCTTCTGGAACTGTTTCGCAGGGGTTTGCCAAAAACGAATGTTTTCTCCTGAGATCAATAGGACGGCCAAAGCGTTTTTCATAAAGCTGCTGCGTGCGTATCTGCGCGCCAAAGACAAATGCAGCGCCCACGGCACAAAGCAGTCCGCGCAGGGATTCACTACCCGCGTCCAGCGCAATTACCGGCTTCTCCGTGCACTCGCCGGCAATGCCGGATAGAACGCGTCCCGGTCCAACCTCGATAAAAAAGTCTGCCTCCCTCGAAGCAAGCGCTAGAGCATCTGCAAATAGAACTGGTTTGGTGATCTGTTCGGCAAGCAGAATTTTCAGATTTGTCTCTGAACCAAGCGGCAAGCCGGTAACGGTGGAAATCACGCGCCGGGTCAGCTGGCAGAAGCCACGCTGCTCCAGTTCTTCACCAAATACCGTTGCCACATCCGCTACCAGTGGAGAATGGAACGCATGGGAAACCGGGAGCATGGTGGCACTGATGCCATTCTTCTCCAGCTTTTCCGCAAAGCGTTGCACCGCGGCAGCCCTGCCGGACACGATAGTTTGTGAAGGCGCGTTCCTTGCCGCCACCACCAAGCCGTCACCGTTCAGCCTCTTCACCACTTCCGCATAGTCCGCGCGGATGGAAGCCATTCCGCCGGATGGGTCGCCTGCTTCTGCCATGGCCTTGCCGCGTGCATGGACAATGCTCAGCAACTCTTGTTCTGTGCATGCCCCGGCCCAATGCAGCGCGACGATTTCTCCCATGCTGTGGCCCACCGCAACATCGCCGTTTATGCCGAAGTTCCGCAGTATTTGCAGCCCCGCCAGAGAAGCTGTGGCAATGCATGGCTGCGCGGTTTTTGTGTTCACGCTCTGCTGCCGAGGCAGGTCCGCCTTTGTATAGAGATCGTGCAAGCTGGTAAACCGGCGCGCCCATGCGCCGCCATTGATGTAAACCGGAGAGGCCTGTCCGGGAAAAAGAAAACCGATTCGCGGCGGCGCAGCAGGCTTTGCAAAGAATGTTCCTGTCTGTACATCGATCCGCCGAGTTACTGCTGAATCGCACCAGCTCAGCAGATTTTCCAGCCCTGTAACAAGTTCGTCCGGCGATGATGCCACACAACCTGCGCGGACAGTTCCGTTTGCTGCATGAACATTTTTTGCCAGCGCAATCGATAAATCCGCAAGCTCAGCATAAGAAATTTCTTTTGCCAAGCCAAGAGTTTCTGCAAGTTGCCTGCGCATGGCATCCGCATCTTCCGCCGAGAAGATAAACAGCTCGCAATCCTGCACGGAAAAAAGCATTTCTTTTTCCGCTGCAATAAAACTCTTGCGCACGGTGGCATCTGGAGCTTCCAGCGTTACATGTACATTGATTCCGCCAAAGCCAAAGCCGCTCACGCCCGCGCGCGCCTGTGTATTGCCCGGCCATAACTCAGCCTCGCGCAGCACACGCAGCTTTGCGCGGTTTGCTGTCAACTCCGCATGAGGATGTTCGCAGCCGGTAACCGGTGGAAGCATTTTTGCCTGCACGGCCATTGTTGCCTTGATTAATCCCGCTACGCCCGCTGCCGCCTTGGTATGGCCGATATTCGCTTTCACCGATCCGATTGCGGCAGGCCAGGTCCTGGCATAACTTCCGTTCATCGCCTGCGATAGGGCCTGCAACTCAACCGCATCGCCTACGGATGTCCCCGTTCCGTGACCTTCAAAGTAAGAGACGGAATCAATGCCGTAACCGGCTTTCTCATATGCGCGGCGCAATGCCAGTATTTGCCCCGCAACTTCAGGCCGCGTGATGCCGCCCTGACCATCAGACGAAATGCCCCAACCGCGAATTACCGCGTATGGCGAATGATGCCGCGCCAGCGCATCTTCATAGCGCATCAGCACCACCATGCCGCAGCCTTCACCGGGCCAAAAGCCGGAAGACTGCGCATCAAACACGCGCATCTTTTTTGTGGCAATCGCTCCCAGGCTGGAAAAGCCGGCCAGCTCAAATGGATCAAGGCTCAGGTCCACGCCGCCCGCAATGGCAATATCCACATCGCCTGCCTGCAAGGCAGCGCAGGCAGTGGTAATGGCCAGCATGCTTGAGGCGCACGCGCCATCCACGGTATAGCCACCGCCTTTGAAATCAAAGTAGTTGCAGATGCGTCCAGCGATGGTGTTGGAAAGCCCGCCAGCAAGCGATTCTTCGTTCGTCGCCGGAAACGGGGCCTTGTAAAGCTCTTCCACTCTGGCCATCAACTCCGCCAGATTTTCCTGCCTGCCTTGACCGCTTTTTTCCAATGCGGCCACCAACACGCGACGCACATAAGGCCAGCGTAAACGCATGAGGTTGGCGCGGGAGAACTCTCCGGTAAGAGAATTTCCCACATATACTGAAGTCCGCTCGCGCTGCTCCGCATTGGCATGCAGCAGCTTGGCGTCGGCAAGCGCCTGTGCGGCCACGTCAAGCGCAAGCCAGTGCGTGAGATCAGTCGCCGCAAAAGCGGTTTGGGAAATGTGAAAGCGCGCACGGTCGAATTCATAATCGTCCAGCACGGCCGCCATCACTGCAGTGATGTTGTCTTCGCTCTGGCTCGCGGAAGAATAGTCCTCCAGATTCAGCCGCACGCGTGGAATCCGGCGGAAAGACCGCCGCTGCGCCAGCACGTTCTCCCATAACTGCATGGGTGAACGAACGTCCGCGTAGCGGCAGCCCATTCCAATTACAGCAATCTGAGTCATAGGACCTTTTAGGAAGCCAGGCCAACAGCCCGGGGAACTTCAGTTGTAACTTTCGCTTTGCTGGATTCGCGGCGTGTCCACCATGAGTATGCGTAGAGACCAAGGCCACGGGTGGCGCTGGTGAGTGCCAAGGCGATGAACAATCCATAAACCACGTGGAGGACAAAAAGCACCGCATAAATTGCCGCAACGCTTATGCCAAAGAAAACCTGGCGTAAAGGCTTAATCGGCGTGGTGGCGGGATCGGGAATCATATAAAGCGAAAACAGGATGAATCCCGCACTGGTCATCGGCAGAAATGGCACAGCCAGCGGCGCGCCAAAGATATAGCTGCGGATGATCGCTTGCGCCGCGAACGCGGCGAACCATGAGAGCACCAGCGGCAATCTTCCCGTGAATTTTCCATGGATGATTGTGCCGGTGACCAGAATGGCGGCGGGAATGGCCCAGTGCCAGAAACCGGTCACATTTTCAGTGAACTGATACGGTGGCGCGAGCCCGGCCGCGGGAAGCAGGAACAGGGTGATGGTGATCCCAAAATTTGATGGATT
>DASRCD010000394.1:0-5961 GCA_035653315.1 Candidatus Angelobacter sp. | reverse complement strand
CAGACAATGCTGCCGCCGTGGAAGAAATAGTGCGCCATAGCAGCACTCCGGAAAAGATTGCCACAGCCGATCCTTTATTTCCCGGCCGGACCATCAAAATGGTTTCACCCCGGGAAGCGCCTCAATGGTTGAAGGATGGATTTGCAGGACTGGTTGTGGACCGCCGGCAAATCAATCTTCGTGCGGCCAATGTTGCCAATACTCCGCGCGGCCCCATGATGGTGATTTCCAATGTTCCATTCGACCAGAAATTATTGGCGCGTGTAGCCAGCAAACTTGGGTCTCTTACGGTTTCATCAGACTTCAACTTCAACTCCAGCAAAGAAGGCCTGGAGATTAAGACGTCCAGTAATCCGGAAAATACACTTGAACAGCTAAGCTCAAAGCGCATCAGCGCAGGGACCGTGCCGCCGCCTCGCAGAGGCTTTGACCGTGAATTTGGCTTTGGCGGCCTCATTCAGGCGACCGATTGGCAGACAGGAGAGTCTGAAGCCAGTTTGTTTCTTGCCGGGAGCACCCGCATTTCTACTGTGCTTGCCAGCCTGACTGCATCCATGGGCATTTGGAGCGGGATTGTCGGTGTTTTCCTCATCGCCGCGGCAATCGCATTTGCCATTGTTGTGTTAGTTGCTCTGCTCATTGGGATGGGCCTGACCCGCAAGATCACCTATTCGGTGGCCAATTTGTATAAAGCCACACAGCATATCAATCGTGGCGACTTCACCCATCGTATCCAGGTGCGTGAAAAGGACCAGCTTGCTGCTCTGCAAGTCTCATTCAATTCCATGACGGAGAACCTGCAACGGCTGATTGCTGAGCAGAAAGAAAAAGAGCGCCTCCAGAGCGAATTAGAAATCGCGCATGAAGTGCAGGCACAGCTCTTCCCTCGTACTATCTCTGGAACAAGCACGCTGGAAGTGCACGGGATTTGCCGGCCCGCGCGCATTGTGAGCGGCGATTATTATGACTTCCTGGCCTATGGTCCTGATCAAATCGGGATTGCCGTGGGCGATATCAGCGGCAAAGGCATTTCAGCGGCGTTGTTGATGGCCACCATTCATTCAGCCGTTCGGGCCTACGAACAGGAACAGCTTCTTTCCGTGAGCACCGCTGCCGCTTACGGCACAAATACAAGGATTGCCGCCGTGGAAGCGCAGGTTGTTCCCGCTTCTCCCGCGCAAATGCTCTGGCTCCTGAACCGGCATCTTTTCCAGAGCACGCAGCCGGAAAAGTATGCCACGCTTTTTCTGGGCTTCTATGACGATGTAAATCATCGTTTGACTTACTCAAATGCAGGCCATCTGCCGCCCATTGTGCTTTCCAGTGATGGCACGGTTCGCCGGCTGGAGACCGGAGGGACGGTGGTGGGCCTCTTTCCTGATTGTGACTATGAAGAGCAGACGGTTGATTTATATCAGGGAGATATTTTCATCGCATTTAGTGATGGCATAACCGAGCCGGAAAATGAGTTTGGCGAATTTGGGGAAGAGCGGCTTATTGAGATCATTTCCACTTACCGCCATCTCCCCCTGGAACGTATTAACGAGCACGTTATTTCAGCCATTCAGGATTGGATTGGTTCCACCGAACAGCCTGACGACATCACTCTTGTTCTGGCGCGCCGGATCTGAGCTTTTACACCGCGCATTATTAACAAACTAGATAACTTCTTAAATTCTTTCTTATCGTTTTGTCCCACAACCATTATCGTGTATTCCTGACTTTCATAGACATTTGGGAATAAACATGAAATCAACTGGTACGACTCCTCGCCGTTCCACAATCCATTCATGGCAGGGCGGGCTGCCCGCCAAACAGGCGCTTTTAGACCGCATCCAAAACATTACGCGTGAGCTGGAATTTATCCAGACGGAGATGCACGCTCAGCTAACAGAAACCTCCGCACAGACCAAAATAAGCAAGATCTTTGAAAATACAGGCGCTGTGCAGGTCTTGCATAACTTTAAAGCGGAGCTTGATCAACTGCGGCGCATTTTATGGTTTTATATTGAGCATGCCAAAGGGGCGGCACCCTGTATTGACGCCGAGCAACAAGGCCCGCGCATGCAGCACGTAGCAGAGCTCTTGCGCGTCCTGGCGCCTGCCGCCACTGGCGCGGAGAACATCTCCGAAGAAGGTTCGGGATCATTTTTTGAACGTCTGGATGTAGTGATGGATACCTACATGCAACCCAAAAAGCCTGACACTACTGCTCCAAAAACCACAAAAAATACTGGCAACTAAGGCGTCTTGGATAGACGATGATCGAGGTTGGCAATGCGCCATCCCGTTTCAAACACCAGCCGCGTTACATTGGTTAACTTGCTGAAATCAATTTTGTCGATTGTGTCCGTGGGTTTGTGGTAATCCACGCTGGTGCCATCAAAATAAAAAATAATCGGCACGCCATGTTTGGCATAGTTCCAGTGGTCAGACCGGTAATAAATGCGCTCCGGATTACTGGGGTCATTGTAGTAATAATCCAGCTTAAGTTTCTGGTATTCAGAATTGGTTTCTTCGCTAATCTGATGCAGCTCTTTGCTGATGCGGTTTGACCCCACCAGATAAACCGTGTTCGCGTTGGTCAGGTGTTCGTCCAGCGGGTCTTCATCACCTGCAGCCTTCGAACGCCCAATCATATCGATATTCAGGTCCGCAACAATGTTTTCCAGTGGCACCACTGGCGCATAGTCCGTGTTGTATTCCGAACCAAGCAGCCCCAACTCCTCACCCGCATGAAACATGATCAGCACAGATCTCTTTGGCCGTTCCAGAGACAATGCGTGCGCGATGGTCAATACGGCAGTTGTACCAGACCCATCATCATCAGCGCCGGGATAATACTGGCCATTCGTCCCGGTCTTTAAGTGATCATAATGCGCGCTGAAAGCGACGTATTCATTCTTGAGCTTTGGATCGGTTCCATCCAGTATTGCCGCGACGTTTTGTGTTGTGGTGAAAGTGGTCTGCATGGCGACGGCGATTTTTGCAGAGACGTCTATTTTCTTCGACTGTAATTTTTGTTTTGTATCGTAAGCGGTTTTTAAATCCAGTCCGCAGGCAGCCAGGAGTTTCTCAGCCAAGTCTGGCCCCAGAGTCAGACTCGGCAACCGTCCTTCAGCTTCACGGGCAAGGCGCACTACCTCGCGGGATGCCGCGCGGTCCTGGAACCCCTTGCTTTTCATGAAATCGAGAATTCGCGCAGGTGGGATTTGTAAAATGCCCACCGCTCCATGAGCCCGCGCCGCTTCTTCACCCTGCTCGTTATCTGCAAGGCGCGAGGCGTCAACCCCGGCAGGAGTGCCCGGAACAAGCAAAACAATTTTTCCTTTTACATCCACGCCAGCGTAATCATCATGCTGCTGCGATTTTGAAGAGATGCCATTGCCAATAAAAACCACGGGACCTTGCGCTTCGCCGCTGGCGATCGTAAGCATATAAAAATCGCCAAAGTGATATGCATTTGCCTTATCGCCGAACGTGAGTTCAAGCGAGCTTTTGGTTATATCTGGCTTGGCGGAAACCACTTTGAACGTCTGCAGAAATTCGCCATTTTGTCCCGCGCCGCGGAAACCATACGCTTTCAAATGAGAAGCGAGATAGCGCGCCGCAATGGCGAAATTAGGTGACAACGTGTAACGCCCGCCCAACTCCTCCGATGAGAGGAATTCCAGATGCATACGCAATTCGATCGGCGTAATGGAATCCACGGTGCTTGGCACTGCCGGCAGGACCGCTGCCGGTCCAGCGGCAAACATCACGGTTGAGGCGGAAATCGTCAGGAATAATGCGGCTTTTAGAAAAGGAATTTTTGGGCGAGTCACACTGTGATGGTAGCAGTATCAGCAGCCGCTTACAATGAATTGCGGGTGCAGTTCGTCCCAATTTTGCGGCTTGCGGTTAAAATCATACGCGAGGCATCCGGACCACAAACGTGACACAGAACATTATTGTCTTGGAAGACGACGCAGACATCGGCACCCTGGTGCAACACCATTTGCAACAGGCGGGCTTTACGGTGCGGGTGTTATCGGCTGGCGATCAGGTCTTGCCACTGGCGCGCAAGCATCCACCCGTGCTCTTCCTATTGGACATCATGGTTCCCGGAGAAAGCGGCTTTACGGTATGCAAGCGCATTCGCGAAAGCCGTGATCTTGCCAAAATCCCGATTATCTTTCTTACCGCAAGAGCCGGTGAAGAAGACCGTGTGCGCGGCCTGGATTTAGGCGCTGACGATTACATCACTAAGCCTTTTGGCACTCGCGAGCTTACGGCGCGGGTGCGCGCGGTCCTGCGGCGTTTTGAGCAGCCGCTCACCACCAATATCACAACGCCGGATTTTGAGTTGGATAGCGAATCAATGACTTTGAAAGTCAGGGGGCAACTCACTGACGTGACCGCCACCGAGTTTCGCTTGCTTCATTTTCTGGCTTCTCATCCTGGGCGTGTCTTCACGCGTGATCAGGTGCTGGACTCGGTCTGGCGGGACATGTCTTTTGTGACTCCGCGTTCCGTGGACGTATATATCCGGCGGCTCAGGGAAAAGATTGAACAGGATGCGGAAGATCCACGCTATCTGAAAACCGTGCGCGGCGCAGGCTACAAGTTTGAGGCGGCCAAGTGAGAAATCGGATTTTTCTTAAGGCGATGGGGGCATTCATCGCTGTGATTGCAGCCGCTACTCTTACGCTTGATATAAGCATCCGGCATACCTGGGAAAATTCTTTTCACAATGATATTGAACGCCTGCTGATCCAGAATGTTCAGGGATTTTCACTGCGGGTTGAAAATGATCATCAACATTCGCTCCAGCAGATGGCGGAAGAAGAAGCGCGCATTACCGAGACCCGCGCCACGATCATTGCGCGAGATGGCACTGTGCTGGCCGATTCCGAGGCCAATCCTAAAACCATGGAGAATCATGCAGGGCGTCCTGAAGTTGCAGCCGCGCTGAATGGCCAGATAGGAAACTCCAGCCGGTTGAGCCGTACCGTTGGACTTGAATTTATGTATGTAGCGGCCCCCAGCGGCGATAAAGTGGTGCGCCTGGCTTACAGGCTCTCCAGCATACAGGGCCACATTGCTGCCATTCGTAAAGCTATACTCAGCGCCACCATACTTGCTTTACTGCTCGCCTTGGTCCTGGCGATCTTAATTGCAGAAATTATTTCCCGCAGACTGCGCCGCATTGTTCACTTTGCCGGACAGATTGCGGAAGGCAATCTTTCTGCGCGCATCGCCGAGAAAAGCGGTGATGAAATTGCCCAGGTGGCAATGGCCCTTGACCGAACCGCGCGCCATTTGGAAGAAAGCTTTGCCTCCATTCGTGAGAGCCGCTCAGAACTGGAAGCTTTACTCAACAGCATGACGGATGGCGTGATTGCCGTTTCCCCGGATATGAAAGTGCGCTGGGCAAACCACGCGATCACCTCCATTGTTCACCAGCACATACGCATTGGCGCGCCGGTGATCGAGTTCCTGCGGCATCCTGATTTTCTTACCAACTTAAATGCGGCGCTGAAATCAAAACAGCGGGAAAGAACCATTGTCACTTCCCTTTCCGGCCGCAGATCTTTTTCTGTTACGGCTGAACCCCTGCCCGACGGAGGCGTGGTCAGCGTTCTGCACGATATTTCCGAAGTGGAGCGCGTGGAAAAAACACGCCGTGATTTTATTGCCAATGTCTCCCATGAACTCCGCACTCCGTTAACTTCCATCCGTGGCTATACCGAAACCCTGCTTGAATCCGAGGATCATGCAGACAGCAATACTCGCGAGTTCCTGCAGGTGATTCGGCGCAATGCGGAGCGCATGGGCCGCCTTACGGAAGACCTGCTTGTTCTGGCGCGCGTGGAGTCCGGCGAGGAAAAGCTTGATTTGCGTCCCCAATCAGCGCGCCAGTTAGTAAGTGAGGCGGTGTCTTCCCTTCAGGAGAATGCCCGCTCCGCGGAAGTTGAACTA
>DASRCD010000393.1:0-2065 GCA_035653315.1 Candidatus Angelobacter sp. | reverse complement strand
GTTTCCACGCCCATGCCTTCATTCTGTTGTTCTTTCAGCAGCAGCCCTTCCAGCCCTTTGGCGTATTCAGCCGGCAATTGCACGTCGCGCAGCATCACCTCTTTCACAATAATGCCGTCGGTTTCCAGCTTTTGTTGAATGCGATTTGCGGCAGTCTGGCGGATTTCTTCGCGCTTGGTGGCGAACACTTCGCGCACGGTGTAGTTTGGCGCAAGCTCCCGGAAGACGCTGGAGATCACCGGCGGCACAATCTCCTTTTCCACCGGTTGCGGCAGATTGGCATGAATGAAGTCGAGCCTTTTAGGGTCAAGCTTGTAACGCACTGTGATGGCCAGACCAATGCTCAGGCCTTCTTTCGACTGCACGCTGAATGAATCGGCTTTATTGCTTCTTGCTTCTTTCTTTTCGTCTTCTGCCACGGGCTCCAGGCCATCCTTGCTGGCAGCGGTGGTAAGCACCTGGTCGCGAATGTCATACAACACAACTGAATCAAGCACTGGCATGACAAAATGAACGCCGGGATACAAGGTTCCGGGAAGCGTCCCCGCGGTCTGGCTCACTCTGATGCCGCCCGTTCCGCTGGGCACCACCACTATGCCGGCAGCGAGTATGAGCGGCAGCCAGGCCGCAAGGAACGCCCGTTTTGCTGTGGTCCAGTCCAGTCGCGGTTTTTCCATGAAGACGCCACGGGTTGATGGCGCTTCTTTGGAGGTCTCATCAGGTATGGAGCCTGATGAGGGAGCTATAGGTCGCGATTGGCGGTGGTACTGGACAACCTGGTAAAAATTTTTGAGAGCATGGACTGCGGCAACAATCAGCAGGCCCCAGCCGGTAAGCAGCAGCAGGTATTTCAGCAACAGCATGGCAATTCTCCTTTGAACTAACAAATCCCTTTTCTTGCGGCGCTCATTACTGCTCGTTGGTTTCAACCGTTGCGGATGTTGCAGCAGAGGCGATCTGCGCATTGTTCTCCGCGTCAGCGCTCTGGGCCTTCACCGCTAAAACCATTGCCGGAACAGCCGGCGCTGCAAAAACCTCGGCAATCATGTCATCGCGCTCCCGACGGACCATCACGGAGTCGCCCACGTGAACCAGGCTGTAAAGTTCTTCTATGTCGTTCTTGCGCATGCGGAAGCAGCCATGCGATGCGGCTTTGCCAACGGAACTCTGCACGTTGGTTCCGTGAATGCCGTAGCCTTTCAGGCTCAGCCCCATCCAGCGCGAGCCCAGAGGATTATCTTTTCCGGGAGCGATCTCTTTACCGGCGTGGCGATAGATGGGGTCTTTTGCGTGATTGATGATCACGAAATCGCCATCAGGGCTTGGCGTGCTCTCTGCACCCACGGCAATGGGAAAAATCTTGAGCACCTGGCCGTCTTCCATGATCGCCAGCTTGCGGTCCGCAATGCTGATTACAATTTTGCGCTGGTGCGTCGCTGTGAGACTTGCGTCCGCTTGCGCGGATAGCTGCTCTTCTTTCTGCTGCTCGATTGATTTTTGTCCATGACCGCTGCGCAAATCAGAAGCCGGACTGAGAGTCGAGAGCGCCGAAGAAGGCTGTTTGCTGAACGTTGTTTTTTCCAAGTTTTCCTGCTGACGTTTGAGGGCAGAGATCCGGGCTGCTGCCGCCATGTGAATGCTTGTGAGCAGAAGGGTAATGGCCACCAGGGCCGCCAAGGTTTTTGAGGTTTTGTTTGAGATCGCAACGAGCCGCCGCATGTTGGTTTCTCCCTTTCAACTACGCCAACATGAAAAGCAGGAAAGAAACCAAACTCAAACTGTTGCAAACAAACATCTTAGACGGACAGCAGGAAGAGTAGTCCGTGTGTGGCAAAGGACGCCGTGTGCATGCAGACACAGCCAAACAGACGTAATAAGTAGAGGAGAAGGGAATCGGGGCAAAAAAAGGGGCTTCAGGAGCCACCTGAAACCCTTAAGGAGCGCAGCTATGAGTCAAAGCAAAGAAAATCGGTAGGGACTAAGTAGCGGGGCCCAGCCGATTGCCTGAAATCTCAGCCGCTGTTCAGTTAGACACAGATTTGTAAGCTCACGGAACAGAAAAAAT
>DASRCD010000392.1:0-3865 GCA_035653315.1 Candidatus Angelobacter sp. | reverse complement strand
ACAGCAGAAGCCATGGGTATTCTCGAACTTCGGGAGCACCGGATACGAGAAGAGAGGTTGAAAGGCGCACCGTCGGGTATTGATGAGAATACACACGCAATCTCTTGAATAGCTAAGAGCTGAATTATGGGAGGGCATCATGGACTCTCTTGCATGGACCATCTTTGATCTCTTGATCGATCTTCCGGGCATGTTCATTCGGCATTTGCTGTCACAAATGCGTAAACGCTTGCTAAGCCGGCGGAGTGTAAGAACGAATGTCAGTTGATTTGCCTGACTTACATGGATGTATTCGTTTTGACGATAGGGGCGCAATTTTCTCTGTCTCGGATTTCATCAGGAAGGCCGGGTTACCGGATGATGTACGCCTACGGGCAGTGATTATAGAGGAACTGCGGGAAATCATTCCCGGCATACGAATCCTGGAAGAGCTCAATTGATGCTGCAGACCAGAAATTCAATATTACGACAAGATTAGCTCTTCAACATCAAGATTACAACTGTTTCTTATTTTTCACGGATGAAGTTCTTCAAGCCGAAACGGTTAAACGCCGGTTCAGGATCGCTGCCTAAAACAAATATTGTAAGCTCAAGGCCAACTGCAGTGAAGGCATTGGCGATTGCCGTTGCAACATTGACGGGAACTTGGTCATCGTAAAAACCATTTGGGGCAGTCCATCGAATTACAATGACATTTTCTGCGTCTGGATCAGATCGTCTTCCGAAGAATTTTGGCGTTGCATCACAAACTGTATGCAATGACTTGAGAAATAGATTTTGATATTCAGTAACATTAAACGCCAAGTGCCTCTCGGTGATTGTGCTTGCTATCACTATTCGAGGCACATTAGGCCCAGTTATTTTATTCAACGGATCTGTATCTCCAGCAATGTCCTCTATCCGCTTCAGGGTGACCTTATCACCTCCATCTAGAGTTATCGAATACTCACGCCTGGCCATGTCTGGAAATTGATCAATTGCAGTTTTCAGCTTGCTAATTTCTGCATTGGAAAGTAGATCAATATGGTCGTGACTTACAGCAATCGAAAAATCATATTTTGCAGGGAATTGTTTTCGACGTTCGTCCCACCGTTTCCAAACGACGGTTCGGATAATGTCTTGCGGTTCCTGTAAGTTTTTGATCTCGACCCGAACGCGTTTCTCATCTCGGCAAGCCATAAAGTCCACAGCCGGTTCACTGCCGCTAGCCAAAACTGGCTCAAAAGCCGAATATCCCAGACGGCTCAACTGCACTACCGAAAGGATTTCTGCCAAAAAGTCAGTAACTCGCTGGGCGGAACACTTCGAGAGTTCCGCATCCGCCTTTCTTGGAGCCATTTCCGGCTCGGCAAGAACGCTTTTGAATTCTGAAATCCAAGAGTTCCATGCCTGAACCGCATGCGGGTTTGCGCCAGACAAACAATTAAGCAGGTGATGACGCACACCTCGAGAGGCGAGGTCTCGCAGAGCTCTTCCTAGTAACCAGTCTAGCGGCATATTCTCGGCGAGGGCCTTTAGCGCCGTTTGCATTTGCAGGTCTTGCTCGTTGCTATTCATAAATATTTGTCAGAGACATTTTTATATGAAAAATTTAAACACCTTACGATATCGCTGGTGAAAATTGGATGTCTCTCAGCCAGAGGGTTTGCATTCTTAACGCGGTGGCTGTGGGGGCGGCATGTTATGGACGATCACCGCAGGTTGCGGCTGTTTGCTTCCGAGAACAAGTGCCACGATCCATCCGACAACCGTGAAACCAAAAAAGATATTGAGAATGATAACAGCAACCTTGTGTGGACTATTTTTCTTCAAGGCCATAATTGTTGGAAGGAAATAGAAAGCTAGTGCGCAGAATAGAACGATTACGGCTAAAACCGCTTGTCCTGGGGTCAAATTGCTTGCGTGGGTGTGGTGCACAAATGCCTCGCTTGAATAGAGTTTACTTGATGCTAAAATCCAGTTCGCTTAAAAAAATCAAAATTGGTTTGTGATTTTTGACCTATCAGCGATGTTGTTTGCTTTAGGGTGATTCATTAACCCTCTTCTTTTGGTTCGAGATGGCGGTATATGGGGCTCAACGTGTAATTGTCATCGGTTGGAGAATATGCGCTCAGTTCGAGAACTTCCGATACAAAGCGTTTGGCTTGCCGGCGTTCAATATGGATTAGAAGATGAATTGAATCGGCGATATTGGCTTTGATGGCTTTGTAAGGCAGCTCGATTCCACTTTGCAAAACGCAACTCGCGAGTCTGGATAGCGCCTGACTTGCTGAGTTCGCGTGAATTGTAGAAAGACTCCCGCTATGTCCAGTATTGAGGGCCTGCAAAAGATCAAAGGCTTCCTCTCCTCGAATTTCTCCCAAGATCGTCCGCTCGGGACGGTGTCGCAAGCTGGCTTTGAGCAAATCCCGGATGCTAACAGCAGGGATTTTGGTTCCCTGCTGCCTGCGCGCTTCGAAGCGGACCAGGTTAGGTTTTCGAATATGAATCTCCGCGGTGTCCTCGATTACCAGCAATCGGTCTTCATCTGGAATAAAGTCTGCCAGGATATTGAGTAACGTGGTCTTGCCCGTGCCAGTGCCTCCGCTGATGAGAATATTTTTTCTGCCGACAATGGCTGCTTTGAGATAAGCGGCCATTTCTTCGGTAATCGTCCCAATCCGAACTAAGTCGGCAATCGTGAAACTCCGTGTATTGAATTTGCGAATCGTTAGGGTAATTCCGTGAACGCTGCAAGGTGGCAGGACGGCGGCGATTCGACTGCCGTCCGGCAACCTTGAATCAAGGATTGGCTTTTCTTCTGAGATGTCATCGCCCAGCGAACGAGCAATGTTTTGTATAGCTACCCGCAATTGATCAGTGGGAAGGGTTACGCCTGGAACCTTTTCCATGACACCTTGCTTTTCAATAAAGATATCAGTGGGGGAGTTAACCATAATCTCGCTGATATCGGGATCGAGAATAAGGTTCTCAATCTGCCTGAGATAAGGCAGAATGAGCCGATATCCGGGATGCATGTTTGCCGCGTCCACGTCTCAATCCTTATTTTGCGGTTTCGTTTGGTTGGCGCGGATTCGATGAACCTGATTTCCGCGGACGCGCACCTCCGCGGGTGCTCTTGGTGTTTTCAGGATCAGCTTTCCACGTTTGAAATTCAGTATCCTGTTTCAAGGTTCTGCGGACACATTCGCCAATGATGTCTGAGACAGCTGCCTGATGAGATGCTTTCAGGAAACGTGCATAAAGTTTGACATCGTTTGCAGTTTCTTCCTGTAGGGTCAATGTAAGAGAAACATCCTTACCGCGAGGTGCTAATTCGATAATTGGCATGATGACTGATGACTCCTTTGAACGAATTTGCGTGCTGATTGAGAACTGTTTGAGCTGCATACCAACTGGGCATACACCGCGCCGGTAGAAACCCACGGCGGAAATTCGGGCGAGCGCACGCAGCCCGCGCCGTGCCGCAGAGCGGAGAGAGCCCTAGCGAACCGGAGCGACTGCTGCAAGAACTTCGCGGGGTTGGCGAAGTTTGCGTAGGGCCCCACAGGGCCGGAGAAAAGCGATAAGCCGCCCCAAGGCGGCGCAAGATGAAGGAAGCGCCCCAGCGCTGACTGAAGCGGTCGCGAGAGAAGCAGGAGCGAGTCCCAACGAGCGACAAGAGAAGGAGCGCTCCCAAGCGCGACTGATCTGGTGATTCTCTTTGAGCGCGAAGCGCGCCTGACCGCCGACATCGTTGCGACCGAGCAAAGCGAGGGAGTATGTCGGCGGTCAGGCGCGGTACGCGCGGCGGGCATCTTCGGAAACGTATTGGCCGAGCGCTCGCAGGACAGTTTCCATCTTTGCCCGCCTCCTGCTTTTTGTT
>DASRCD010000391.1:0-7789 GCA_035653315.1 Candidatus Angelobacter sp. | reverse complement strand
ACCTGAATAGCCTGCTGGAAATCTTCAATGCTCCGGCTGATAGCGGAAGGCACCATTTGATGCAGGTTATATCGTGCTTTCAAGTATGCATCATAGGCTGCGGGCTGTACGCGCCTGTGCTCCTTTTGCGCGACAGGTGAGGCGCCTTTTTCAGAAAGGTTCAGCGCCAGGTTGATTTGGCGCGCAATTGATTGAGCTATATCTGCCTGGACCGCCAGCACGTCGCTCAAATCTCGCTCATACGTTTCCGCCCATAGTTGCGTCTGGTCTTTCAGATGGATCACCTGCGCCGTGATCCTTACCCGATTGCCGCCACGCCGCACTTTCCCTTCCAGCACATAGCCAACGCCCAGCTCTTTTCGCATCTGCTCCAGTGATTTGCTGCTGGAATCATAATGCTCCGCCGTGGTGCGTGCGATTACCGCCAGTTCAGGCGCTTGCAGACGGGTAATCTGCGTCATCATTTCTTCGGTCAAACCATCACTGAAGTAGTCGTCTTCCTTGTTGCCGCTCAAATTACCAAACCGCAGGACGGCGAGCTTGATCTTTTCTTTCTGCTCATCCATCCTGCCGGCCACTGCGCTGTTTCCGGTCTGCCGCGCGGTAAACCACTCCGTTAGCTCGTTCCTGTAAGCATAGATGGAGCCCAGCTTGTCATGGAGATGGCGATGGACAGGCAGTCCTTCTTTCTTCTCCCAGCGTTGTACCGTGCGCACATCGCGCCGCAGATAAGCTGCAATCTCTTTCCATGAATCAAGACGATCAGCCGGATTCCCCATTGTCATACCGTAGCCCCTCGCAGCTCCTTCGGGCATCCATCATACTCAAAGATTCGCTGAAAGCCTCATTTCCAGGAATTTTACTGCCGTGCTAAGCTTCTGCTTTTCAATCAAAGATCCGCCATGAAATTCACCTTATCCTGTTCGCAATTGTGGTTTCTTTCATTCCGCTAACCAGCGCTGGCCAGCAGACCACGGCAGCGAACCCTTCTTCCCAAAATGTTGCTAACGCTACGAAAGACGCAATTCCTCCAGGGACTCTTATCCAGGCGGAGATTATGACCGATGTGGATGCTAAAAAGGCCCATCCAGGCGATGCATTCAGGGTTCGCTTGTGGGCGGACATTCGCAAAGGCAACACGATCATTTTGCCGCAAAAAACAATCCTGATTGGACACGTTGTCGCGGCCCAGCCTTATAGCAAAGACAATCCCGAATCCACTCTGACCATCGCCTTTGATAAAGCCTTGCTCAAGAGTGGCGGGGAAATTCCGGTGCATGGCGTTGTTGAAAGAGTGCAGCTCTCGCCTATGGCTGCATCCACTGCCGCCTTGGCAAGCCCTTCTTACAAGCCTGGTCTTAATCCCGGCAACACTACAAATATCGCCATGCCTGCGGCTGGTTCCGCTGATCAGATTGATTTGACTTCAGGCCCCACCAACGTTCGCGACGTAAGTATCAAGCTGCAACCTGGTCCTTCTGCGGGCGTTACTGTTTTGACCTCTGTTGCCAAGTCCGGTTTAAAGCTAAAGCGTCATGCTACGCTTGATCTACGAGTCACGCATTCAGGAGAATAGCTTTATTTCAACCCGTGATTCAGCAACGTGACTTAAGTTGCGATTACTGGCCGCAATCTGTGGCAAAAATGCCATCTTTCTCCTGCTGCAATCCACTTATTGCAGCGGTGCGGAGATCAAATCCACATGCCCGTTCTGCGTATCGAAGAATGTAAACCCTTCATGACTGGTGAATGAGACTGCCACGGGTGCGATGCCAAGGTCATTTCCAGGCACGTAATAACCAAATGGTTTTCCGGTGAGCAGATCAATCACAAGGTATTCGGCAGTGACATTTTTCTTTTCTCCCACTTTCAGCAACCAGATGGAAAGCAGGTTCTGCGATACTGCAATTTTTGCCGCGCTCAGCGCTGCCGGTTTTTGGTACTTGATGCGACGGAGAATTTTGCCGCCTTCAGAAATGACCAGCACTTGGTTGGTCTGAAGAAGGTAGACATTTCCATCGGGACCGATGGTAGCTCCGCCATCATTGATGCGTTTTGAGACGCTCTTCAGGTCCACGCTGCCAACCTCACCGTTGAATTTTCTGCGCAGCGCGCCTGATTCATCAAACTGTACCATAAAGCCTTTGCCCCGGAGTTCAGGAGAGGCGCTGGGAAGGTAAAACGCGGAAACAAGAAACGTCCCTGAATCAAAGGCCACAAAGCTCTCAATGCTGAGATTGTCCGGCATATCAAGGTGGATTTTCTCCTGCAAAGATCCTTTGGATGAAAATCTAAGCGCATAAAATTTGCCATCCATTTTTTGGCACAGAATTGAGACCTGCCCTGAAGGCGCAACGCTGAATTCATGGAAGACCGCTGTTTGCAGCTCTTCATCGTCAAGCGAAAACAGGGTTGGATCGCCGGATGAACGGTTCAACTCCAGCACCACCGGCTTGCGATAACTGCCGGCGCTGATGTGAAAAAATAAATTCCCTTCTTTATCGGACTGGGCTGAGCCATAGAAGCTGAAAGGCGGTGCTTCCATGGATGTGGTTGAACCAACCTGTAAAACACGGGCCGTGGGAAGAGTTTCTGCTGCCCCATAGCCCGCAAGAAGTGCAAACATCACAAATGATGCGATCCACATAATTTAAGCTCCTGCGTGGATTCAAGTTTCTGTTATTGATTGGCAGCGCGTTGCTTCTTGAGTTTGGCTTCCAGCCACTCACTGAATGCGTTCTTGTTCGGTCCGCAGGAAGCAATCATCAATTGGTTTTGCGCCGGTAGGGTTCGCTTGCGCAACGCCAAGGCATCCTTCAATGCTAGAAACTCCCGCGATGGAGGCAGTTCCTGTGGCTGACCGGTTCTGGCGGATTGGCATGATCCGGGTTCAATAAGTTGAAGCCCGCAACATCCAAAACCAAATTCACCGGTACCGTCTTCACACAACGTCCCTACCCCCTGGCACGATTGCATAACGACGGAACCGCAGTGGACTCCGCAGTTTTGTGTAGTCTGTTTAATCATGGCTCCGCACTGGCTGAACGCAAGCGTGGAACACCAGATCACAAAGGCGCCAAACAATGCTCCGAATAACTTCTTGTACATAAGCACCTCAATTGCCTGAATAAGGCCATTAGGAAAGACGAATGAGCATGTTCACAGGCACATTATTGACCCACTGGATTTCATCTCGCACGAAAATCAACATAAATTTCTGCTAAGACTCCCAAATTGGGTTCCCATTTTTGGACATAATCAGTTGTTGGTCGCGGATGGCCTTTTTATGAAGAGCAAGAAGTTTGCTAGAACAAACTAAGCAACCGTGAGTTTTTCAACAAGGAATTAACCATCTGGTTTGATAGTACAAAAAGGCTGGATTAGATGAAAAGGAATGAACCAAAGATGTAGTGGTTACTATCCTCACTATTCTCTTGAACCTACCATGTCTCTCACGCGCCGCAGATCATCAAATGCAGCGCCTTCATCAGAGACTCGGTTTCCGCCTTGAGCGTTTGCAGTGGTTTTTCTGCGCCTGCAACTGATCCATTTCTTCCCTTTTCTTCCAGTTCGAAAGCTGCCGCGCCGGCTGCACGCCCGGAGAATTGAAGCACGGATCCTTTTAATCGGTGGGCGGATTTTTCCAGATCCAACGCTGAGCCTTGCTGCACCGCAGCTTCCACCCTTGCAATCATCCCCGGATATTCGGCGTCAAAAACGCTGATCAACTCGCGCAGGAGGTCCATATCGCCGTCAAGCAATTCCAAAAGCGATTCAGGATCGAACTTTTCGCTCTTTAAATGGGAAAATCTTGAAGCACTCGCCAGAGTGCCGGGGATTGCGGTCTGCTTAAAATCTGAAATGTCTTGATTTTGCGAGCTCACGGTTTTCCTCTCCCAGAGCCGACTTTGCTCTTAGGACAATTCACTGAATAGCCTATCGGCAGAATTTTTGCTTTGTGAAATGAATTTCACCCGTTCAATGCGATGGTTCTGGCAAGTTACAGAAATACTCATCAGCGGAGGCCGTGAGTAAACACTTCTTATGACGGGCAATATCTTTAATTGCTTTCTTCCCATACAAACGCGAGTGCAGCATTCAAGAGTGGCGGGGCATCTGGTCGCCTGTTAAAATTGCCTTGCTTCCCTGAGCGGGAGTAACTCAGTGGTAGAGTCACGGCTTCCCAAGCCGTTGGTCGCGGGTTCGATCCCCGTCTCCCGCTCCATTCTTATAAATTTATTAACCGAAATAGGCCAAAGCCACGTTATCACGCTTGCCTATACTTGCTGTTTGCACTTTGTTATTCAGCCCATCGATTGCAAGGCCCGCGGCACGATCTCCGCCGCTTTGCCCAGATGGACTTCATCAAAATATCCGGCGTTTGCCGGTTCTGTAAGCCCAAGAAAGATTGTTTTGGCTGGCCGGGCCCGCTGCTTGAGCATGGCCACAAAGCTGGCCACGGGCTGCACTGAGCCGGAGGTTCCAATGGCTATAAAGGTCTGGCAACTTTCAAGCGCGTAGTAAATGCGGTCAAGATGAAAAGGCTGTTCGCCGAACCAGCACACATTCGGGCGCAGTAGCGCTCCGCAGGAGCAAAATGGCAGGTTGTCCGCAGCGTAACTTTTGTAATCGGCACAAGGCGGCAAGCCGCAGTCTTCCGCACACCGGCTTTCAAACAGCTTGCCATGAATGTGGACCACATTTCCTGAGCCTGCGGCTTCATGCAATCCATCTACGTTTTGCGTGCATAAAAACAGGCTACTGCCGAAGGATTTCTCAAATTCAGCCAACGCCACGTGGGCTGCATTCGGCTTGGCATCGCGAGCGCTGGCCCGGCGGTCAGAATAGTATTGCCATACCAGTTCCGGATCTCTATTCCAGGCTTCTATATTCGCCAGCTCATAGTGGCTATGACCACGCCAATTTGTGCCCTGAAAGACCGGGATACCGCTTTCCGCGCTGATTCCAGCGCCGGTAAGGATGAAAATTTTGCCGCTCTCCTTCATCTTCAGAATGCTATTTCTCCCCATGGATTCATGCGCAAATGGCCTATAATCATCTTATCTTGAGAAAACCTGCCAGTCCTATTCTCCCAGTGCCAGAGCCGGCGCGGGTTGTAAATTTGCTTGATCATGTTTGGATTCGCCAATTCTGGCTAGCTCACATTCTTAAGATTAGTTTGCAAGCGGTAAGTGCTGATGAGACAAGCTTGTCTCTGCCGGTGCGAGGGTAGATATGTTGCATGATTCAGTTTCAAAATTTCGCTTCCCCAGCTTCCCTCTTGGAAAGCTCATCCTTGTCCTTGGTCTTCTTTTAGTGCCCAGAATTGCCTCGGCGGACATTTTGAAAATCGTGGTGAACGGCCCAATCCACACCATCACTGCTGACTATGTTGACCGCGGCATTCAGGAGGCGCAGCGCACGCACGCGGACGCCCTGCTGATCGAGATGAATACTCCCGGCGGAATGATGATTTCCATGGAAGACATCATTCAGAAAATTCTTGCCGCTCCCATACCCACCATCATCTATGTAACGCCTGCGGGCGGCAGCGCATCCTCGGCAGGCTTTTTCATTCTTGAAGCCGCGGATGTTGCCGCCATGGCTCCAGGCACAAACACCGGGACGGCTCATCCTGTAATTATGGGCACTACCATGGATCCGGTGATGAAAGAGAAGCTGGAAAATTATGGTGCTTCTCTCATGCGCTCTTATACGGTCAAACGCGGCCGCAATCCTGATGTAGCTGAGAGCGCTGTTCGCGCTTCCAAGACCTTTACCGCTGAGGAAGCGCTTACGCAGCATCTGGTGGAATACATTGCTAAAGATGAAAACGATCTTTTTCATCAACTTGAAGGCAAGACCATCACCCGCTTTGACGGATCTAAAACCGTGCTCCACGTCCTGGATAAACCGGTTCATCTTTATGAAATGACGTTGAAGCAGAACATCCTGTCATTCATGATGGACCCCAATATCAGCTTTCTGATTTTTGCCATAGGCCTGCTGGCTATTTATTTTGAGTTCAATCATCCCGGCGCGGTCATTCCAGGTGTGGTGGGCTTTATTGCGGTTCTGCTTTCACTGTATGCGCTGAACCTGCTTCCCTTCCGCTCCATCGCCTTGGTAATGATTGTTGCTTCTTTTGTGCTTTTTGCCCTTGAAGCCAAATTCCAGACGCATGGCGTGATTGGCCTTGGCGGCGTTGTGCTCATGGTGCTTGGCGCTCTGTTTTTAGTCGATGGCCCTATCCCGGAAATGCGTGTCCATGTGTGGGCGGCACTGGCCGTAAGCCTTCCCATAGGTGCGATTACGATCTTTCTTATGTCCATCGCCCTGAAAGCACGCCGCAATAAAGTGGTCACTGGCGAGCAAGGCATGATCGGGGAGATTGGCATTGTTTGCTCCGCGCTCTCGCCGGCAGGCAAAGTTTTTGTCCAGGGCGAACTCTGGGACGCCATCTCATCCGCTCCGGTGGAACCCGGCCGTCAGGTCGTCGTGCGGCAGGTTGAAAACCTTGTGCTGCATGTTGATCCGGCGGCAAGCGCGGTAACAAAGGAGTCAATCCCTGTTTGATTTAGGGCTTTGTATGGATGGAGCGCTGCCACTAAAATCCAGGTATTCGCGATTAGCTAAAAAAGTCTTGGAGGTACTGTGAATCCAGGTGAGATTTTTGGCACCGTTATTGTAGTTATCGTTGTTCTCTACATTATTAATTCCATCAAGATCCTCCGCGAATATGAACGCGGCGTAATCTTTCGCCTGGGCCGCCTTATGCCGGACGCCAAAGGTCCCGGCGTGATTCTGGTGTTTGCGCCCGTGGATAAAATCATCCGCGTTGACCTGCGCCAGCAGGCGCTGGAGGTTCCTCCGCAGGACATCATCACCCGCGATAATGTGACCCTGAAGGTGAATGCGGTCATTTACTGGCGGGTGCTGAATGCTCCTCAGGCGGTGGTGCAGGTACAGAACTATTACTGGCAGACGCAGCAGTTTGCGCAAACCACGTTGCGCTCTGTGCTGGGTGAAGTGGAATTAGATGAACTCCTGGCCCATCGTGACAAGCTGAATACGCGCATCCAGAGCATCCTTGACCAGCATACCGCTCCTTATGGCGTGAAGGTATCCAACGTTGAAGTCAAACAGGTGGACCTTCCAGAATCCATGCTTCGCGCCATGGCCAAGCAGGCTGAAGCCGAACGCGAAAAGCGCGCCAAGATCATCCATGCCGAAGGCGAATTTTCCGCTTCGCAGCGTCTCCAGGAAGCCGCGCATATTCTTTCTGGTGAACCCATTGCCATACAGCTCCGCTATCTGCAAACACTTACCGAGATCGGCGTGGAAAAAAACACCACCATTGTCTTCCCTTTGCCGGTGGATATGATTGCCTCCATAACCAAAGCCTTGAACCAGATTGGCAAATAATTCAGGTAGAAACCGGGTTGTAATAAATACAAAGGCAGGCATACTGGAGCAATGATTGGAACTGGGACAAAGATGGCGGATAAAGACCACGATATTGATCAGATGAATGACACGGAGATTACCTTAAGCACGGGCAAATTGCTGGGAATTTTCTTTGCCGTGGCCATTATCTGCGGAGTTTTTTTCACCATGGGTTATCTGCTGGGCAAAAGCACCAGCGCGGGCGGACGCACGGAAATCGTAAGCTCAAGCACCAACGGGACCCCTGCCGCCAATAAGCCATTCGCCGGAAACAAAGCTCCAGGGGATACAGCCGCGCCAGGCGCTTCTGCCCCCCCCGCTGCGGAGTCCGGCCCGGCAAAAG
>DASRCD010000390.1:0-4167 GCA_035653315.1 Candidatus Angelobacter sp. | reverse complement strand
CGCGGTAGCTGGTGCGCCGCGCCGATGCCCAGCGGCTTTCGTCCCATGTAGCGGGGCCGACAAAATCAAATTCATGCAGGCCGCGTTGCGGCGTCTGATTCAACACTTCATTTACCAGCAGCTGCCCCGGACCAAAGCGGCGATATTCTTCGTTATAACCGGCTTTGGCCAGAAAATAACGCCCGCGCAAATTGAAAGCAAAATGTGCGGCAATTGGTTTGCCGTTGAGCTCCAGAAAATCAAGAGAAAGATAGCCAGCGCGGGCAGCAGCTTGCGCCACTTCGTTATAAAACTGGAGCGTGCGCGGGTCGCACTTGATCGCGGTGCCTTCCTCGCCTTTCCATCCTGAGCCTTCCAGCGCATAAAAACTTTCCAGCGCGGCAGGATCAGCGGTGGCATAGTGCTTAAGCGCCAACTTGCCGCCCTGCTCTTCCAGTTGGCGATGTGCGCGGCGCAGATGCGAACGAAATTTTGGCCGCGTACCAGCCAGCCATGGCGGTTGCGCATCTTTTTTGGGCAATAAAGCTGGTTCAATTGGAAGATAAAGCGTCTGTGATGTGCGCTTGCGGGCGACGGGAAATCCCTGCGTCCGGGCCAGCTTCACCAGGCGATCAATGCCGTTGCCTTCCACCACGTTAGAAACATCGATGACATTCCACGAAGGAAGCTCTTTCACCGCCTGCCACATTGCGCGCAGCGCCGCTTCACCTTCCGGGCCTTTGCACACGGAAAGCCCAACACGAAAGCAATGAACATTGGCCGGGACAGTAAGAACAGTAACGGGCAGCCCCGCAATGAAATTTCGCAGGCGCATGAGCGGCAGCAGGCCGCACAAGCGTGCTCCATTCCAGGCGGAAATTACCGTGACTTGTTGCCGCGGAGCAAAGGCACGGAGATAAGCCAGCGCCCATTCCGGACGATAAAAAATTTCCTCATCGCCGGATTCATCACAAAGCCTGCGCCAAGCTTCAGCGAGTTGCGCCAGAACTTCCACCCCGCCGGTTTGCACACGAAGGGTAAGCTGCTGCGCCGGAATTCGCTGCACGTCAACCGCACTCATTCAAAAGAACTCTACCTGAATCTAGCAGACCCGGTGAAGGATTCGCTGGATTGAATATAGTTACGGAAGTTTACGAATCAAACTGGACAACAATACTCAAGGGAAATTTATGCCGGCACTGTAGCTATTTCAGCTTCGCGGCGTATCTCCGCTTTTTTCCTGGTTGAAATCAGCAAGGTCGCGGCCACCAGACACAAGCCGCCGGAGAGCCAGAATGCATCACGATAATCGCCAAGATAGGTGCGCATAGCGCCGGCGGTAAGCGCGGCAGCGGAAGCGCCAAGCTGGTGCGCCGCGCCGATCCATCCATAGACCACGCCCACGTTTTCACGGCCAAAGGTGTTGGCGGTCAAACGGACCGTGGGTGGCACAGTGGCCACCCAATCCAGCCCATAAAAAACGGCAAAGCCGGAAAGCCACACATGCCGGCTGCCCAGCGCAAAAGGCAGAAAGAGCAAGGAGACGCCGCGTAGCGCGTAATACCAGAAAAGAAGATAGCGGCTGTTAAAGCGGTCCGTGAGCCAGCCGGAAGCGGTGGTGCCAAGCAGATCAAAAAGGCCCATCACCGCCAGCATGCCGGCGGCTGTAACCTCAGGAATGCCGTGGTCCATGCAGGCGGGAATCAGGTGCGTGCCAATCAAGCCGTTGGTGCTTGCGCCGCAGATAAAAAATGATCCGGCAAGAATCCAGAATTCAAGTTTGCCCGCCGCCCAGAAAAGCGCGCGCACAGGATTGCGGGCCACACTCTGCACGCCATCCGCAGTGATGGAGCTTGCGCCATAAGGCAGCAGGCCAAGATCAGAAGGCTTGTCCCTGAGCAGCAGGAGCACCACCAGAAATACAGCACCGGCAACGCCAGCCACAACATAGGTCACGCTTCGCCAGCCGTACCCGGTGACCAGGCGCGCAAGCACAGGAAGAAAGACCAGTTGTCCGGTGGCGTTGGCGGCAGAGAGTACGCCCAGCACCAGCCCACGTCGGTGCTCAAACCAGCGGTTTACCACGATTGCCGCCAGCACCATGGCGGTGACGCCGGTGCCTGATCCAACCAGAATTCCCCAGAAGAGTGTGAGCTGCCATTGCGCATGCATGATGGAGGAAAGCGCCACTCCACAGGTAAGCAAGGCCAATGCACACAGCACGATACGGCGCAAACCGTACTTATCAATGAAGGACGCGGCAAAGGGGCCAATGATGCCGAACAAGGCGATGTTGATGGCAATAGCGGCGGAGATGGCGGCGCGCGTCCAGCCAAATTCATGTTCCAGCGGGACCATCAGAATGGCTGGAGTGGCACGAATTCCAGCAGTGATCAAAAGAACAAAAAAGGTCACGCCTGCCACGATCCAGGCGTAATGAAGTTTGGAAGTATGGTCGTTGCCCTGAGCCAATTGGTTCTCCCTGCCGAGCCTTCTGCTGCAATGGATTGCTGAATTTTTCCTGCAAACTATTGCAGGAATTCTAAAGATGATCGGGGAACGCCGCAGGATGAAATTTGTTCTTTTGCTTAAAAGGGAGCCCCGAGTTGCAAATAATTGCCAGTTCCCGGACAGCGGATGGCAGAGCTGCAACCATCTAAAAAATCAGAACCAGCACGTAAAAAAGACTGGAAACGTCCGGGCAGAGCTGTTGAAAATGGGTTCTTAAACATTATCTTAAACTCTAGACTTTCATCTTTTTGCGGCAACCCTGTCCAGAGACCTTAATTCTAAGGGTGTAAGGATCGACCTTCCTCGGTTATGCGACTTTTAAACCTCAGCTTAATTCTGGTGCTTATTTGCGGCTTAGCCAAAGCGCAGGACGCAAAGCTGATGGATCCTTCCGGGAGCACAGCGCCAACGGGAGCCATTGGAACGGCGTCCATGCCGGAATTGACGCCCATCCAGAAAATGAAGGGGATGATCAAGACAGAGGTAAACAAGGCCATTGATGGCAAGCCTTATCCTTCTGTACAGGAATGGAGGCCGCTGACCAAGAAGGAGAAGTTCCACGTTTTTCTGCACAGCACCTATTCACCATGGACTTTTGCCAACGCCGCGATTGACGTGACCGCGGACAGAGCAAGAGGGGTAAAACTTGATCCTGGCTATGAAACAGGCTGGCGCGGACTTGGCCAACGCTATGGCGTAGAGCTGGCCACCAGCGAAACCGATGTCTTCTTTGAGCGGTTCCTGTTTCCTTCTTTGCTCAAACAAGATCCCCGTTATTTCCGCAATCCTGACCTGCCGCTGTTTCACCGCGTGCTTTATTCCATGAGCCGCGTCTTTTTCACGCGCAGCGACAACGGCGGCGAAACAATCAATGGATCAAGAATCCTGGGCAGCGCGGCTTCCCGCGCCATTGCCGATGTTTATGTTCCTGGCGCCGAGCAGGGCATTCGTCCCATCGCAAGCTGCGTTACCTTTACCATGGCGCGCGACGCCGGGATGAATCTGCTGCACGAATTCTGGCCCGACCTTCGCCACAAATTCCTTCATCGTTAAAAGCACACCTTAGCTGCTTCGGATAGATGAAGATTTCAGCGACGGCTTCGTTCATATTTCTTTTCTGCTAAGGCAAAGAGCTTTGACATTTTGATATTGTGAACATCGGCAATGGCCTGGATGATCTTGATGGTGGGATTCTGCTTTCCATGTTCAATGCCATTCATGTAACTGGGACTGCAGCCAACTTTATGAGCTACGTCCTGATATCCCCAACCCTTCTTCACACGTAGCTGTGTTATGACGGCTCCAAGCGCCTCACTGGTCGTGTCTGTCTTACGCGCCAAATTACCTGATACAGGTCTCCCCACCCTGTGATGATCAACTGTTGACCGGGTCTAATTCTCTTCTATATATTAAATATAATTCGATTGGTAACGCCAACCACATGAAAACAGGCAAAACATTCGACATTACCGAGAAAGCCAGGATTTACCACGACGGCCCAGCTAGCCTCCTCATTCTCTTCCATTGTTCAATATTGTGAAGAGTTGGAACAGGTTGGAGTGCTCACTCCAAAATACAAGCATCTTTTCCAGGCTTTCACGGTGGAAGTGCAGTCAGAGATCACTTTGGAAATTCTGGAAGAGATGGACAGAGTTGAGATGGCTGACAGCGCCAGAT
>DASRCD010000389.1:0-3464 GCA_035653315.1 Candidatus Angelobacter sp. | reverse complement strand
GAGCGAATTTCTTCATACTTGGTCTTTGCGTTGATAAGGCCGTGGCGTTCCAGAATGCGGCGCGTATAAGCGTCCACCACAAACACCGGATGATTGCCGGCATAGAGCAGGATGGAGTCGGCAGTTTCCGGGCCAACTCCGTTTAGCGCCAGCAGTTCTGCGCGAAGTTTTTCCGTTGGTTGGGAAAACATGCGGTCAAGCGAACCAGAGTATTGCTGGTCAAGAAAAGCGATAAATATTTTAAGGTTCCGGGCTTTCTGCCGAAAATACCCGGAAGGCTGCACCAGAGATTCAAGCTCTTCAAGTTTCAGGGCGCGCATGGCATTCACGCTGAGCGCGCGTGCGCGCCGCAGGTTCGCCATGGCTTTTTCCACGTTGCTCCAGTTTGTATTCTGGGTGAGATAAGCGCCCACAATCACTTCAAAGCGTGATTGGGCGGGCCACCAGTTTTGCGGGCCATAACGCGCAACAAGGGCCACATAATAGGAAATAATTTGTTTTTGAACATCGAGATCAGCAATTGCCGGACTGATTAACCGGCGAACTTGGGTGCGTGGACCTTTCTTGTTTACGGCAGGCATGGGAGGAACCATGCCCAGTATATCCGCTTACCAGCTTGATTCTTTGCTTCCCACCTGCGCCTGCAGGTCACATGCCTCGCGGCAGGGGCGGCAATAGTAAGTGCCATCCTCGCATAAGCGCACCTCAAAAAGGCTCTGGCACAGCCCGCAATATTTATTGCAGGTGCAGCTCCGTTCGGATTGGTCGCAAATCGCGCAGGTAAATTCTTTGGCCATGGCGTGAGATTAGCGCGATTTTTTTATTGCAACAACAGAACGATAGTCTGTGAACTGCTGGGGAAGCGCCTTTCAACGGGAGCAAAAATCCAGGTAAATAAGTCCCGTCAACCAATGGGTTCAAAGGTTGGTTCAGGGATATTAAGGAGCGCGTAGGCTTCCTTCCGGGACCGGACAATACGCAGGCCAGGGCGCGAACCTTCGGCAAGCATCTCAAAAGCGCGGCTCTTGCCATAGATAAGTTCCGTGGGCGCAACAATAATTCTGGGCTTCCCTGCCCCGCGAGCGGCAGGCGCTGCCTTTGCAATCAAGGAAATGCCCGCCATGGATACATCGACTGAGGTGATGTTTTTAAATTCCAGGATCATGATTCTGGCTTTGACCTGCTTTGCCCGTTTCTTGGCCTCTGCCTGGTAGTCCATCAGGCCTTTGTCGTTGAGCCTTCCGGAAAACTCACAGAGCAATATTCCATTTTCAGCATCGAACGCGAACTGGATAGGCACTCTGGTCTCCTGGTAAAAATGGAGCGCCAAGTAGAGTGCATCATTTTCGCGAAGAAATAAACAATAATATCCATTTGGGCTTAAATAAGGTGTTCATTGACCCGCGCAAAACACGGATGTTAACCTTGAAGGTTCGTCACGGCCCGCTGAAGGGTCTTTGTGCATGACCATGCCGAAAAGGGGAAAAGTTTGTCTTCTACCATAACTCAAACCCAGACACTCAGGAAAACCGCGCTGAACGCCTTACACCGGCAGCTTGGCGCAAAAATGGTGGATTTTGGCGGCTGGGACATGCCGGTGGAATATCCTTCCAGCGGCGGTTTAGTCAAAGAACACATGGCCGTCCGCACCGGCGTGGGCGTGTTTGATGTTTCGCACATGGGCGACATCCTGATTCGCGGCCCGCAGGCGCTTGATGCCGTTCAATGGGTCAGCATGAATGACGCTTCCCGGCTCCAGGAAGGCCAGGCGCATTATTCCGCTCTGCTCTATCCTGAAGGAACGTTTGTGGATGATGTGATTGTCCACAAGATGAGCCCGAACGATTATCTACTGGTGATCAATGCAGGCACTCGCGAGAAAGACTACAACTGGGTGCGCAAGAATGTAAGCCGCTTCCACTGCCATGCCAACGATGTTGGCGATTACTATACGCAAATCGCCATTCAGGGCCCCAAGGCAGAAGCCACGCTGCAAAAACTGACCAACGTTGACTTATCGCAAATCAAAAATTACTGGTTCAAGCATGGTACTGTTTGCGGCTTGATGAATACGCTTATCGCCCGCACCGGATATACAGCGGAGGACGGTTTTGAAATTTACGTGCCCTCCGATGCGCCCACCAGCGAACGCGTCTGGAAGGAAGTAATGGAAGCGGGAAAAGAGTTTGAGATTGTTCCCTGCGGATTGGGAGCGCGCAACACGCTGCGGCTGGAAGGCAAGATGGCGCTTTACGGCCATGAGATTTCAGATACCATCAACGTTTTTGAAGCGGCGCTGGACCGCTACTGCAAGCTGGAAAAAGCTGATTTCATCGGTAAAGCAGCGCTGGAAAAAGCCAAGGCCGAAGGACTTAAGCGCATTCTGGTGGGCCTGGAGGCAGTGGATCGCGGCATTCCGCGCGACGGCTATAAAATATTTGACGCTTCCGGTGCTGAAATTGGTTACGTCACCAGCGGATCGCCGGCGCCATTTTTAAAGAAGAATATTGCCCTGGCTTACGTGCCGCCATCGCATTCAGAAATTGGAACTGAAGTGTTTGTCGAGGTGCGCAGCCAGAAGGTGAAATGCCAAGTAGTGCCGACCCCGTTTTACAAACGTCCGAAGAAAGCATAACCAGGTTTTAAAGAACAAGATTTCAAAGAACAAGATCCAAAGAAACAAAGATTTCAAGGAACAAAATAATGCGGGTGAAGTGCGGAGTAAGCGCTGGCCCGCGCAAAAATCGCCCCAAGGAGCATGAGGGTGCAACACCCTGAAAGAAGCGAAGGGGGATGTTACACCTGAATAAAAGACATGGCATATCCGACAGATTACAGATACACCAAAGAACATGAGTGGATACAGGTAAAGGGCAACACTGGCATGGTCGGCATTACTGATCATGCGCAGGAAGCGCTGGGCGACATTGTTTTTGTCGAGTTGCCAAAAGTAGGCGCGCAATTAACCGCCGGCAGCAGCTTTGGCACAGTTGAGTCGGTCAAGGCAGTCTCTGAGCTTTACGCGCCTGCTTCCGGCAAAGTGACTGAGGTGAATGAAAGCCTGAACCAGTCCCCGGAAAACATCAACAAAGATGCGAATAATGCCTGGATGATCAAACTTGAGCTGAGTGATCCTAATCAGGCCAATGCGCTCATGTCCGCCGACGATTACGAGAAGTATATTGCGGAAGAAAAATAGTTTCCAAAGTCCCGAATCCTGCCATGAGGCTTGCCGAAAGGCATGGTGAGGGATCCCTATAGCCACGAGAATCTCCAGGCTTGCAAGATGCGGATTAACCCAAAAGAGTTTAGAAGATCATAGTGATCCCTCACCCGCAGAAATCGCGGGTTCGGGATTCAAAGAGAATACATGCGCTACTTACCAAAATCTCCTGCTGACCGGGCGCATATGCTGCGCGAAATCGGCTGTAAATCCGTGGATGATCTGTTTGCCCCCATTCCGG